>NZ_MOAI01000013.1:0-194983 GCF_001976035.1 Ensifer sp. 1H6
GGTGACCGGCGCCGGGCCGATCGGCATCATGGGGGCGCTGGTTGCCAAGCGCTCGGGCGCGCGCAAGGTGGTGATCACCGACATCAACCCGACGCGGCTGGAGCTTGCCCGCAAGGTCGGCATCGACCATGTCGTCGATGCGTCGAAGCAGAACCTCGCCGACGTGATGAAGGCGATCGGCATGACCGAGGGCTTCGATGTCGGGCTGGAAATGTCGGGGGCAGCACCCGCCTTCCGCGACATGATCGACAAGATGAACAATGGCGGCAAGATCGCCATTCTCGGCATTGCGCCGGCCGACTTCGAGATCGACTGGAACAAGGTGATCTTCAAGATGCTCAACCTCAAGGGCATCTACGGCCGCGAGATGTTCGAGACCTGGTACAAGATGATCGCCTTCGTCCAGGGCGGGCTCGACCTGTCGCCGGTCATCACCCACCGCATCGGCATCGACGAGTTCCGCGACGGCTTCGAGGCCATGCGTTCCGGCAACTCCGGCAAGGTCGTCATGGACTGGTAAGCGGGACAACGTTTTGCAGACAGTATCGACGTAAACAGGCCGATCGGCCGGGGTGATAGAGATGTTTAGGCAAACTGGTGCGGCCGTGTGGATCTTTCCGCCAAGGCCGAATGCGCGATGAACATTTCGCCACCTGTGGAGCTGCAGGAAAACTGGAACCGCCGGATGGTCACGCTGGCGTTTCCGATCATCCTGGCCAATCTCGCGCAGCCGGTGTTGTCGCTGGTCGACACGATGGTGGCGGGGCATCTTCCTGGTCCCTGGTATCTCGGCGGGGTGGCGCTCAGCGGCGTTCTGTTCAATTTCCTGTTCTGGAGCTTCAGCTTTCTGCGGATGGCGACAACAGGGCTGGTCGCTCAGGCTTCGGGGGCCGACGACAGCGCACTCATGCGCAAGCATCTGCTCAGGGCGCTTCTCATTGCCGCTGCCGGTGGCACGATCATCATAGTGCTGCAGAAGCCGATCATCGAAATCGGGCTTGCGCTCCTTGGTGGCAGCGAAGCGGTCTACGAGAGCGCCGTGGCTTACGCTTCGGCGCGAATCTGGTCGGCCCCCGCGGCTCTCGGGAATTTCGTCCTGCTCGGTTATCTGCTGGGTCGCCAGCGGGTGATGATTTCGCTCGCGTTGCAGATCGCGCTCAATGTGCTCAATCTTGTTGCGACCGTGACATTGGTCTTCGTGTTCGACTGGGGGGTCGCCGGCATCGGCGCTGGCACCGCCATGGCCGAATGGGCTGCCTTCATTGCCGGTTTGTTGATCGTGCGACCCTTCAGTGCGGGGCCGCCGCTGGCGTTGCGCGAACTCCTGGATGGCGCCGCCTTTCGAAGCTTGATTGCAGTCAACCGCGACATATTCTTGCGCAGCCTCTTCCTGCTGGTGTGCTTCGGCTGGTTTGCGCGAAGCGGCGCTGCAGAAGGCGACGCGATCCTGGCGGCCAATGCGGTGCTCTTGAACCTCCATGGCATCACCTCCTATGGCCTCGATGGTTTTGCCCATGCAACCGAGACCCTTGTCGGATCCGTCATCGGCGCACGCCGCAAGCAAGCCCTTCGACGTGTGATCAAGGCGGCCTTCCTGTGGTCCGGACTGGTGGCGCTGCTGTTTTCACTGTGTTATGCGCTGGCTGGTCCGACGATCATTTCCCTGTTGACCAACCAGGAGGAAGTTCGCGCCGCGGCCGTCCAGTTTCTTCCCTACGTCGTCGTGTTGCCGCTGATCTCGGTGACGAGTTACATGCTCGATGGTGTGTTCATTGGCGCAATACGCACCCGGGAACTGCGCAACAGCATGTTTATCTCGACGACGGTCTTCCTCGCGACGGCATACATTCTCCAGCAAGTTTGGGGCAATCATGGGCTCTGGCTCGGGATGATGGTGTTGATGCTGGCGCGCGCGGCGACATTGGGCCTCAAACTGAAGCGTATTTTTGCGCAGCTGTGATCTGGGCGCGTTGACGAAAGGCGCCTTCGGGCCTTCGCCATCGCCTGCTTCGCGTTGCCACTGGGCGATACCGGGCTGTCTTCTGGTTTAACCCTATCGAGCAGCCTTTAGAGTGCTCGGTTGAGCAGGGAAAAGAGGATCGTTGACGGCGGCCAGTCTGTCCCGGCGAGGGCGGTGACGTCGTCATCCAGTTCAAGCCGGCGGGTTCATTCCGGCAACCCAGCCAGGCGCAAGCCATCGGCAAACCGTGCAAGATCTTCCGGGCGATGGATCGGAAGCCAGTCCTTGAGGTTGGCGATGCGCAAGGATGGATCGAGGGTGCGCAGGCGCTGCATCGCCTGTCGGGCTTCCTCCAAGCGCCCTGCAAGTGCGTTGCTCGACGCCAGAAGGGCGACCGCGACGAGGAGGCTGGGCAGGTTCCCCAGAGCCTTTTCCGCCCAGGACGAGGCGGAATCAAAGCGCCCGTCGAAGAAATGCGCGAGCGAAGTGGCGGCCTCCATGCGAAACATTTCCGGATCCAATGGGCTCAAACGAACGGCATGCGCGAGATCCTCGATTGCGTTTGCCGTTTCACCGCGGAAAACGCGCAGGGCGCCGCCGAGGAACCAGGCCGGAGCGAAGTTTGGATTGAGCAGTCGTGCCCTTTCAATGAGCGCAATGCCGCCGTCGAGATCGCCGGCGAGATGCCCGAGCGCGTGGCCGGCTCTCGTCAGCGCCACCGCATCATCCCGACCCAGTTCCACCGCCAGCCGCGCCAACCGCACGCCTTCGGCGATCTCGTGGTTCCGGTCGACCATCCAGCCGTTTAGCTTGCGCCAGAAATGGCACCAGGCCGCCCCGCCATAGGCCGATGCAAAGTCGGGGTCGAGCTCGATCGCCTTGTAGAAAAGGGCCAACGCTGCCTCGATCGCGTCGTGGGTTCCGATGTGCAGTTTCGCCATGCCACGCAGGTAATAGTCGTAGGCGTCAAGGCTTTCCGTCGGCTTGCGTTTGGCGCGCTCGATTTCCACGCGCTCGAGTTGCGGTGAGATCGCGCCGACGACACTTGCCGAAATCTGATCCTGAAGGTCGAAAATGTTGTCGAGCGCGCCCTCGAAGCGTTCTGCCCAGAGATGCGCCCCGGTCGTGGCGTCGATCAACTGGCCGGTGATGCGCACCTGGTTGCCAGCTTTACGCAGGCTGCCTTCCAGCACGTAGCGCACGCCCAGTTCCCGGCCGACTTCCTTCACGTCCACCGCCCGACCCTTGTAGGTAAAGCTCGAATTGCGCGCGATGACGAACAGCCAGCGGATGCGCGACAATGCCGTGATGATGTCCTCGACAACGCCGTCGGCGAAATACTCCTGATCCGGATCGCCGCTCAGGTGCTGGAACGGCAAGACGGTAATGGAGGGTTTTTCGGGAAGAACGAGCGCGGACGGCTGCTCCTGCAATTTTCCGGAGGCCTGTTCATTGGCGCCACGCCCGCCGGGCTGTGGCGTGTCTCCGATTTCATCGACCTCAACTTCGCCGACGAAGCGGAAACCCTTGCGCGCAATCGTGCGAACCAGGTGCTGCTCCTCGCCACTGTCGCCGATGGCCTTGCGAACGGCGTTGATGTGGCTGGTGATTGTCGATTCCGAGACCACCCGGCCGCTCCACACCGCCTCCAGCAGGTCGTCCTTGCTGACGACACGGTGACGGTTTGCCACCAGGTGCTGCAGAAGATCGAACACCTGCGGTCCGACGGCCACGACTTGCCCGCGCAGGGTCAGCTCCCTGCGCTCCTGATCGAGCACGTAGTCTGCGAACATGAACTGCAAGGCCGGCATCCCTGACCGAGCGCCACCGGTTCGTGGCCGGGGCAACTGACGAATGATATCTGACATCGATAGCGAACGCCTGGCTCGTCACGTGCCCGCAAGGGCGTCGGTCAGGCAGGCGTCTTGGACATATATTCAAGCATCCTTCAAAGGCAATTCAAGCCTGCCTCAAGGACTTCCCACATACCCGCAGGTACTCTCCATTCGTACAGACGGCAATGGTTGCGGTCGGCAAAGCGGAGAAAACCCATGAAGATCGTCGTTATCGGAGGCACCGGCCTTATCGGATCGAAACTTGTGAAGAACCTGCGCGAGCGCGGTCATGACGTGCTTGCCGCCGCCCCCAACACGGGCGTGAACACCATCACCCGCGAAGGTCTGGCCGAAGCGATGGATGGCGCCGAGATCGTCGTCGACGTGGCAAATGCGCCGGTCTGGGAAGACAAGGCCGTTCTCGAGTTTTTCGAGACCTCGGGTCGTAATCTATTGGCCGCCGAAGCCGCTGCCGGCGTTCGCCATCACGTTGCCCTGTCGATCGTCGGCAGCGAACGCCTTCCGGACAACGGTTACTTCCGGGCAAAGATCGCGCAGGAAAACCTGATCAAGGCGTCCGGCATGCCCTACTCCATCCTGCGCGCCACGCAGTTCTTCGAGTTTGTCGGCGGCATTGCGCAATCGGCCGACGTCGACGGCGAGATTCGCCTGTCGCCGGCGCTGTTCCAGCCGATTGCGTCCGACGACGTGGCGGCGGCGCTCACCGATGTCGCCCTCGCACCGCCGATCAACGGCACGGCCGAAGTAGCCGGCCCCGAGGCCGTTCCGCTCGATGAACTGGTGAGGCGCTTCCTCAAGGCAAAGCATGACACGCGCAAGGTCGTGCCGGACGTTCACGCACGCTATTTCGGTGCGGTGCTTAACGATCAGTCGCTGACACCAGGCGACAAACCGCGTCTCGGCACGATCCACTTCGAAGACTGGCTCGGCCAGCAAGCCGCACACTGAGGCTTGCGCAGTCTGCACAAAACGCTCGTCCGGGACACGGCGCGGCGTCCCACGAAACACCCATTAGGAGAACGACAATGCTGACACGGTTTCTCAAGGCCTTTGCCCTGGCAACACTCTCGATCACCCCGGTCTCAGCCGCCGACCGACCCGAGGGCAAGGTGACGATCGTATTCGACCACGTCCTTCCGAACGTTCCCGGCAAGAGCATGAAGGGCGTGCTCGTCGAGTACGGGCCGGGCGGCGCTTCGCCCGGCCATACGCATCCGGACTCGGCCTTCATCTACGCGACTGTGCTCGAAGGCGCGATCCGCAGCAGCGTCAACGGTGCGCCGGAACGGGTCTACGAGGCCGGCGAGAACTTCTACGAGGATCCCGGTGCTCGTCACGGAGTAAGTGCAAACGCCAGCGACACGAAGCCGGCGCGATTGCTCGCGGTGTTCATCGTTGAGACCGGTGAAAAGGAACTGACCACGCCCATCGGCGAATGACCATTGAACGCGTTTCCGCGCGGACAGCCTTTGGCAACTCCATCGAAAGGCTGCCTGGCGACCACCTAACCCCAACAGGAACTGAGAAAATGGATCCGCTCGAAGACAAAGTCGCCAGCGTCGTAGGCGAGGGCGCAGCGATCCGTGGCGCCGCGAAACAGGGCAACAAGAAGAAGGTCGTCGGCCTGCTTCTGTGTCTCGGCGCAGTGATCGCCGTTGCCGGCGGATGGGCCTGGGCTCGTCCGAGCGGCGAGGCGTCGACCGACAACGCCTATGTGCGCGGCGATGTGACCGCGCTTGCCCCAAAAGTCGGGGGCTACGTCACGGCGGTGGAGGTTGATGACAACCAGACTGTAAGCGCAGGGCAGGTGCTGTTCCGGATCGATGATCGGGACTACAGGGCGCGCCTTGCGCAAGCGGTGGCCAATGTTGAAGCTGCCGAAGCTCGCCTCACCAATGTCGACGCGGAGACCGAGCTTCAGCACGCACTCATTCGGCAGGCCGAGGCCCAGAGACGTTCGGCCGTCGCCGAAATGGATCTGGCGACCAAGGCCTACGATCGCCGGCGCGAACTCATTCGCAGCAATACTGTGAGCCAGGCCCATGTCGATGAAAGCGATACGGCGCGATCAAGAGCGGAGGCGGGCGTGGCGGCTGCATCCGCCACAGTCGAGGCTCAGCAGCAACGCATAACGGTCTTTGCCGCTCAGCGCGAGGCGGCCGTCGCCGCCGTGGCCCAGGCACAGGCCGCTCGTGATCTCGCCCAGATCGATCTCGAAAGCACCGTGGTTCGCGCGCCTGTTGCCGGCGTTATCGGCAACCGCCAGGTTCGTATCGGAAGACTTGTCGCGCCGGGTAACGCTTTGCTCGATATCGTACCGGTCGCCGGGGTGTGGGTGGTGGCGAACTTCAAGGAAACCCAGCTCGAACATATCCGGTCCGGCCAGCGCGTGCACATTCGCATCGACGGTTATCCGAACGATGCCCTTGTGGGCGTGGTGGACAGTTTTGCGCCTGGCAGTGGGTCTGCCTTCAGCTTGCTCCCCACCGACAATGCGACAGGCAACTTCGTTCGTGTCGTACAACGCGTTCCGGTGAAGATCCGGCTTGCCGGCAATCCGCTGCTTGGCCGTCTGGTTCCTGGCCTATCGGCACGAGTCGCGATCGATCTGGAGAGCGGATCATGACAATGGCCGTCACCGCGATCCCGGAGCGTGAGAGATCGACGACAGGCGCGCTTCTGGTCACTGGCATTGTGCTTGCCGCCCTGACGGAGGCGATCGCCAGCACCGTCCTGTCGCTCGGGCGTAGTGATATCATCGGCGACACCTATGCAACGCCAGACGAGTTCGCCTGGCTGGATGTCGGATACACCAGTTTCAAGCTCATCGGCTTCATGACGGCCCCTTGGCTGCTCAGCCGCATCCATCCCTTGCGCCTGATTATTGCTTCGACCCTTGCCATGGGCTTGGCGTGCGCCATTGCCGCCATGGCCACTCGCCTGGACTTGCTGGTCGTCCTTCGAGTAATTCAGGGCTTCTCCGGCGGCACCCTGTTGGTCGGCGGTCAGGCGATTATTTTCCTCGCCTATCCCAGAACTCGTCAACCAATCCTGCAAGCGTTGTTCGCCATGGGGGCCGTTGTCGCGCCAGCGACGATCGCCCCGGCGCTTCAGGGATGGTTGCTCGACAGCCAATCCTGGACATGGATCTTCTACAGTATTGTCCCGGTGGCGCTCGGCGCCGCCGGGCTTCTACTGATCGTAGACATGCCAATGCCGGCAAAAGCGGCGCATCGCCCGTTTGACTGGATCGGTTTTACACTGATGTCCGTCGCGCTCTTTTCGCTCACGTATGTCCTCAGCCAGGGAAGTCGATGGGATTGGTTCGAGGAGCCTCGGATCCTGTGGCTAACGGTGATTGGCATGGCCACGCTGCTGGCGTTTCTTGGCCAACAGGTGCTGGCAAAGGGGCAGGGTCTGCTCGATTTTACCCTGTTCCGGTCGGAGGATTTCAGCTTCGCCTTCATCGTCAGCTTCGTTGCCGGCGCCGCACTGTTCGGGAGCGCCTTCCTCATTCCCTCATTCGCCGTGTCCGTTCTCGCATTCACGCCCACCGACGCTGGGCAGCTCTTGTTGCCGAGCGGTGCACTTTTCATCGGCGCGCTCCTGCTGGCTGCCTATCTCATGCAGGCCCGCCACCTTCCTCCGTTTGCCACGGTGCCCTTCGGCATCCTGATGATCATGGTCGCGATGTGGATGCTGTCCGGCTCGACCAGCGAGAGCGGCGCGGACGACATGATGGCGGCGGTCCTGTTGCGCGGTCTGGGTCTCGGCTTCCTGTTTCTATCGATCACCCTGATCGCATTCAGCAACCTTAACAGCCGCAATCTTGCCTCCGGGATCGGCCTCTTCAATACCGGTCGCCAGCTTGGTGGACTGATCGGGGTCGCAGGGCTGCAAACATTGATAGACCATAACGTTGCCGCCAATGTCGCTGTGCTTGCCGCCGACGTGACCTCAGGGGAGATCGCGGTGCTCGAACGGCTGAAGATCACGACAGCCATGCTGATGGCGAAAGGGATGGAAGGAGCTGCCGCTAGCCGGGCAGCAACGAGCCTTCTGGGCCGGGCGGTCACAAGTCAATCGACGGTGATTGCCTTCGACACTGCCTTCAACGCCGTCGCACTGCTTTTTCTGTTTGCCGCCCCGGTGCTGGTCGCCATCAAGATCGGATTGGCAAAATATGCAAAGGCACGCGTTCGGCAATCGCAAGGCGAAGAAGTCGTATTGCAATCGCTTCGCCGATAACCCGCAGGGTGTCAGGACGGGCCACCGAGGTGGCAAGACGTACGGTTCCTCGTGTTCCAGCCGCTTCGGAGCGCACAAAATCAGTCACCGGCGTTTAAGCGGGACAAAAATAGTTTTCAGCGCCTGGCTGCGAGGTTTTGGAATGGCCGTGACGGCCGGCAACCGGTTCAACGCGTGCGGTGGAACGGGTCCAACTAGACGGCAACCGCAACGACCGCGACGCAGTCTCCTGCCTTGACGAGGCCTGGGAAATGCCGGGCGCACAGGATGCCATCCATCTTCGTGCAGACGTCGGAAGGCAGGGCGCCGGTTTTGCCGATCGGGTGGATGCGGGCGACGACCTGACCGGCAACGACGCTCTCCCCCATGTCGACCAGAGGTTCGATCAGGCCGGCGTCCTCGGCAAAGGAAAAGCAATTTCCATCCGGCATATCCAGCCATTGCGTCCGGCCGGCAGCCGACCTGTCCCCACCCTTCAGGATGCCGGCCGTGTGCAAGACGTTAGCGACACCCTGTTTGGCAATCCCTGCGCTTTTTGCAGTTGCCGTGCCACCGCCTCCAAGTTCCGTCGTGATGAAGACCTTGCCCATCTCCTCCGCCGCGGTGTCGTACATTCCAACCGCGTCGATCTCGAGCATCTTCATCGAGTAGGGCGCGCAAAATGCGTCTACGAGTTCAAACGATCGTGCCTCCTGCTGCTTGTCCGGCAGGATGTGCGCCGCGCAGAACGGCAGGAAATCCAGCGTCTTTCCGCCGGAGTGAAAATCGAGGACGATATCGGCGAGCGGCAGCAGTTCGCGCTGGAAGTAATCGGCGA
Source organism: Ensifer sp. 1H6 (assembly GCF_001976035.1). Taxonomy (NCBI): domain Bacteria; kingdom Pseudomonadati; phylum Pseudomonadota; class Alphaproteobacteria; order Hyphomicrobiales; family Rhizobiaceae; genus Ensifer; species Ensifer sp. 1H6. Next base: position 8,882 of record NZ_MOAI01000013.1, read on the forward strand.
TCTTCTCCGTCACCGTGCCGTCGGGCCTTCCGGGAAAGCTGCGGTTCATGTTGCCCTTGTCAATCGGCGATGTGCGCGTCCCCGATACGAAAGCGGGATAGTTCATGGCCGGCAGAATGATGACCCGGCCGGCCACGTCTTCGGCCTTCAGCGTGCGCGCAAGGTCGAACAGGGCGATCGGCCCCTCATATTCGTCGCCGTGATTGCCACCGGTCAGAAGCGCCGTCGGCCCTTCTCCGTTTTTTACGACGGTGACGGGGATCATCACCGAGCCCCAGGCGGAATCATCGCGGCTATAGGGCAGCCGCAGGAAGCCATGCTGGACGCCGTCCATCGAGAAATCGACGGTCGGCGAGATCGCAGACGGGCGCAGCTCTGAAACCGTCATGATCAGTCCTTCACGAAAAGCTTGCGCGGCACATTGGCGAGGCATTCGACCCCCGTCTCGGTGATCAGGATGCTTTCTGTGGTCTCAAAACCCATGTCCTCGAGCCACAGGCCGGTCATGAAGTGGAAGGTCATGCCGGGCTTCAGCTCGGTCATGTCGCCGGGACGCAGGCTCATGGTGCGCTCGCCCCAATCCGGCGGATAGGACATGCCGATCGAGTAACCCGTGCGGTTGTCCTTGACGATGCCGTACTTCTTCAAGACAGTGAAGAACGCCTTGGCGATATCCTCGCAGGTGTTGCCCGGCTTGGCCTGGGCAAGCCCCGCCTCCATGCCTTCCAGTGTCGCCTTTTCTGCGTCGATAAACGCCGGCGTCGGCTTGCCGAGGAATACGGTACGCGATAGCGGCAGATGGTAGCGATTGTAGCAGCCGGCAATCTCGAAGAATGTGCCTTCACCCGACTTCATCGGCCGGTCGTCCCAGGTCAGATGTGGGGCAGACGCCTCGACGCCTGAAGGCAGCAATGGCACGATCGCGGGATAGTCGCCGCCGATGCCGTCGACGCCGCGCGTGCCGGCATCGTAGATCTCGGCGACGAGATCGCACTTGCGCATGCCGACCTCGATCTTGTCGAAAATGCGCTGATGCATGCCTTCGACGATACGGGCAGCGTTGCGCATATAGCCGATTTCGGTTGGGCTCTTGACCGCGCGCTGCCAGTTGACCAGCGCCGTCGTGTCGACGAAGCGGGCATTGGGCAGATGCTTCTGCAAGGCCACATAGGCGGCCGCCGAAAACCAGTAATTGTCCATCTCGACACCGATCCGCAGCTTGTCGAGACCGCGCTCGACAAGCTTTGCAGCGAGATAATCCATCGGATGGCGCTCCGTGGACTGCACATAGTGATCGGGGTAGCCGATGATGTTCTCATGGCTCAGATAGGCCGTCAGCTTGGCGCCATTGGCATCCTGCCCGCGCCCGTACCAGATCGGCTCGCCGGTCGGCGGCACCACCACCGCCTGATGCACGTAGAACGACCATCCGTCATAGCCGGTGAGCCAGGCCATATTGGTCGGATCGCTGACAATGAGCAGGTCGACGCCCTTTTCCTCCATGGCCTTGCGCGTCTTTTTCAGTCGCGCCTCATACTCCCAAAGGGAAAATTTGAGATTGGGTTGGGTCATGTCTCTCCCTCATTCTCCGGCCGTGCCGGTCTCAACTTTCAAATGTCGTGCCCTTGCCGCGCTCCTGCGCGCGGGCGAAGGCAAGCGTGGCAATGGCGGTGTCCTGGATCCCGGTGCCCGTCAGGTCGACGATCGTGATCTGGTTCGCATCGGTGCGTCCCTGCCGCTGGCCGGCGATGATTTGGCCGAGCTCGGCAAAGTCGGCGTCGGCGGCAATGGAGCCGGCCTTTATGGCGTGGTGCAGTTCGCCGAGACGCCGCGTCTGCTTCAGACTATCGGCGACATAGAGCGAGGCTCGGGCGATTGCTGCGGGTTCGATCTCGTTCTTGTGCTCGGCGTCGGAACCCATCGCGGTCAGATGTTGGCCGGGCTGCAGCCAGGCAGCTTGGAGGATCGGTGTTTCCGCCGGCGTCGTGGTGACGATCACATGCGCGCCATCCACCGCTCGCTGCGCATCGCGTTCAGCGCGCACGGGAAATCCGAACTTCGCTGTCAGCGACCGCGCCGCAGCCTCTGCCTTTTCGCTATCCCGACCCCAGATCCGCGCTTCCCGGATCGGCCGTACCAGGCAAAGAGCTTCGAGCTGCAGCATCGCCTGCATGCCGGCACCGAAAATAGCGGCCACCGAGGCGTCCGGTCGCGAGACGTGCCTGGCAGCAACCGCGCCCGCCGCCGCCGTGCGCACGTCGGTCAAATAGCCATTGTCGAGCAGCAGCGCCTGCACGACACCTGTTGTTGCCGACAGCAACACCATCAGGCCGTTGGTGCTTGGCAGTCCGAGCATGGGATTGTCGAAGAAGCCGGGACTGATCTTGATCGCGAACCCGTCTAGACCGGGGACATAGGCTGTTTTGACGTCGACTTCTCCCCGGTGTTCGGGGATGTCGAGGCGCAGGATCGGCGGCATCACCACAGCTTTCGTGGCGAGCGCGTGAAAGGCATTCTCGACGCAATCGACGGCCGCAAGGTCCAGCGGCACGATCGCCCTCAGGTCGGCCTCGGTCAAAATGGTCATGCGTGTCATGCCGCATTCTCCCGCAACAGATCCGTCTCGCCATTTACCACGCGCCGGTGCAGCCCCATGTCGACGTTGCGACCGGAGAGGATCAGCGCAAGCGGGCGGCCGTGCGTGTCGATCTTGCCGGCAAGCAGTGCCGCAATGCCGACCGCACCTGCGCCTTCGACGATCTCGCGCTCCTGCGCGTAGGCGTGCCGCATGCCAGCGGCGATCTCCGCTTCCGAGAGCAGCACGACGTCGTCGAGCAGCGCGCGACACATGGCAAAGGTGACGCGATTGGCAAGGCCGATGCCGCCGCCAAGCGAGTCGGCAAGACTTGGTACTTCGGCAACCTCGACGGGGCGACCCGCATCGAGGCTCGCCTTCATCGCCGCGCCCCGTTCCATGGTGATGCCGATCACCCGAACGCCTGGCCGGCGCGTCTTGACCGCCAGCGCCACGCCCGAGGCCAGGCCGCCGCCGGAAAGCGGAACGAGCACGGTTGCGACCTCCGGCATGCTGTCGACGATTTCGAGACCGAGCGTGCCCTGGCCGGCAACAACAGCCGGATTGTCGAACGGCGGCACCATCACGAGCCCGTCCTGCTCGACGAGCCTTTCGACTTCGCGCTGGGCATCGTCCTGCGAGGCACCGGTGATATGGACCCTGGCGCCAAGACGACGAATTTCAGCGACCTTGTTGTCGGGAACGAGGTGCGACATGCAGATCGTCGCAATCGTGCCTTCGGCCTTTGCGGCATGGGCGAGAGCCCGGCCGTGATTGCCTGTCGAGGCGGCAACGACGCCACGCTTGCGCTCGTCAGGCGACATGGACAGCAAGGCGTTGCAGGCACCGCGCAATTTGAAGCTGCCGGTGGTCTGGTGATGTTCCAGCTTGAGCCCGACAGGCACACCCGACAACTCGGACAGGGATGGCGAGAGAACCAAAGGCGTTCTCAGCACATGCGCCGAAATCCGGCGGGCCGCCGCTTCAATGTCGCCATAGGCCACGGGCAGGGGAGATCCGGACATGCTCAAACTCCCGCCATCGGCAGCGTCATCAGGCGGCCGAGCTGAGGACGGTGCTCGTCATCGCCGCAAAGGCGCAGGCACGCCCAGGCGGTTGCAAGATTGCTGGTGACAACGGGCTTGCCGATCGCATCCTCGATCCTGGCAGCGACAGAGGCGGCGCGGACCGCCGTGCAGGAAATGAAGAGCGCGTCGGATTTCTCCGCCATCGCCTCCCTGGCGAAAGCAATGATTTCGTCGGCACCGATACGCGCCATTTCGCGATCATCCGTCAGGCCAAGGCAGGTAAACCGATCGATCGTAAATCCGCTCTCAGCAAAATAATCCGCCATCGGCCGGCTGGTCTCGAGGGTATAGGGGGTCAGCACGGAAATGCGGCGGGCACCGAGGGCATGGAGGCCTTTGACCGCCGCCGCCGTCGGGGTGACGACCGGCACGTTGGGCTTTGATGCATGGATTGCCGCCGTGACCTGCTCGTCGCCGATGACCACCGAGGCCGAGGTGCAGGAATACATGATAACGTCGAGCTGTTCGTCGGGCAGGATCAGGCCGGCGGCGTCGTCAGCGACGGCTGCATCGCGCGCAGGTTTTCAGGCGTGACCGGGTTGGCATAGTGGATGCGCGCGACATAGACGCCAACGCGGTCGCTTGCGACCATGCGCTGGAAATCCGGCTCGGTCGTGTGGTCGGTGGCGAGGATGATCAGTCCGACGCGTTTTTCGAGCGGGCGCTCGTCAAGCGTCGGAGCACGAGAGGCGAGGGAAAGAGAGAGCGTTTTTTCCATCAACGTTCCTCCACGCGACTGTAGCGTTCTTCCAGCCACCTGAGGAAGACGACCGAGATGAGGCTCATGACCAGGAAGAACACGCCGACAAGCGTCATCGGTTCGATGTAGCGATAGTTGCTGTTGGCGATGCTTTTCGCCTGGTTCATCAGTTCCAGAACAGTGATGGCCGATAACAACGGTGTCTCCTTGAACATGGCAATCAGATAGTTCGCCAGCGCCGGGATCATGGGCGGTATCGCCTGCGGCAGGATCACGTGCAGCCAGGTCTGGCGCAGCGTCAGATTGGTGGCGCGCGCCGCCTCCCACTGTCCGCGCGGGACGTTCTCGATGCCGGCGCGGTAGACTTCCGCCGTGTAGGTGCCGTAGTGGATTCCAAGCCCGATGACGCCGGCGACAAGGGCAGGCAGGCTGATGCCTATGTCAGGCAGGACGTAGAAGATGAAGTAGAGCTGGACAAGCAGCGGCGTGCCGCGAATGAACTCGAGGATGAAGCCGACCACTCGGGCAATCGGTTTCGGAGCCGAGAGCCTGAGGATCGCAAAGATGAGGCCGACGACGGCGGCGACCACTGCCCCCAGAACCGTGGCCAGGATCGTGATCTTCAGGCCTTCGAGCAGGGTCGGAATGATCTGCCAGACGAAATTCCAATCCCATTCCATCAGATCAGGCCCTCACGCCATCAAGGCCGCGCGTCATGCGCCGCTCAAGCCAGCGCATGCTGCGCGAAATGACCCAGGACATCAGGAAGTAGAGAACGAGGATCACCGTGAACGGGATCAGCGTATTGCCGGTCTGGGCACGCACGACCTGTGCCTGAAACGTCATGTCTGTCAGCGAGATCAGTGAGACGACGGCCGTTCCTTTCAGCAGCTCGATGGCGTTGTTGCAGAAGGTTGGCAACATCAGCGGCAAGGCCTGGGGCAGGATGATATGGCGCATGGCCTGAGAGCGGGTCAGGTTGAGCGCGATGCAGGCTTCGCGCTGCTCCCGGCCAATCGCCTTCACCGCACCACGCACCACCTCGGCACCATAGGCTCCGACATTGAGGCCGAGCGCCAGGACGCCCGCCTGTAGCGGCGTCAGCGTGATGCCTGCGAAAGGCAGCACGAAGTAGACCCAGAAGAGCTGCACGAAAATCGAGGTGCCGCGAAAGAACTCGATATAGGTCGTCGCCAGCGCCCGTACCGCCATGAAGCGGCTGACGCGCGCAAGCCCTGCCACGAAGGCCATGACGACTGCGAGCGCCGAGCCAAGCACCGTCAGCTGCAGCGTCACCAGCGCGCCCTGCAATATCAGCCCTATGTAGCCGGACCAGTCGATCATCGTTGTTCACATTTCCAGTCGTCGTCGTGAGCGATCGAGACCGGCTCCCTTGTCGCAAGCGCGAAGAAGGGAGCCGGAGAACCTTACTGGGCCGCGCAGAGCTTTTCGCGCGTCGTCGACATCGCCGCCTTGGCGGAAAAGCCATAGGGTTCGATGATCTTGGCGAACTCACCTGATTCCTTCAGCTTCGCCAGCTCGACGTCGAAGGCGTCGCGCAGCGCTTCGTCGCCCTTCTTGAACGCGGCGCCGTCGCAGTAGACCGGCGCACCTTCGACAGGGGCGACAACCTCGAGGTTCGGGTCGTTGGCTTTCGACATCAGGTCGTTGATCGACAGGACCGGGAGGGAGTAAACGTCGATGCGCCCATCCTGCAGCATCTTCAGCCCGCTCTGACCATCAGGCACGACAATGACGCGATCGCGCGGAACGCCGGCTTCCAGCGCCAGCTTTTCCTCGGTGCCGCCGCCCGGCGCGCCGATCTTGACATCGGGATTGTCGGCAATGTCCTTGTAGCTCATCAGCTTCAAGGGATTGCCCTTCTTCAGCGCGAAGGCTTCCGCGTCGCAAAGAACCGGTTCCGAATAGGCAACCGCTGCACAGCGCTCGGGCTTCATGAAGAGGCCGGCGGTGATCGCATCGTGCCGCCCGGCCTGAAGGCCGGGGATCATCGCGCCATATTCGGAGATGGATGCGGCGACATCAGCAACGCCGAGGCGCTTGAAGATTTCGCGGGCAACGTCCGGTGCGGCACCAGACACCTTGCCGTCGGCCCCCACTGCGGTGAACGGCGGCTCGTTGGCGATCGCAATGCGGGCAAAGCCCTGTTCCTTGAGCTGCTGCAGCTTGTCGTCGTCAGCAGCGGCCGGGGTTGTGGCAACGAATGCCATCAGCGTCGAAACGCTTGCGGCCACTGTCATGAAATGCGTCATTTTCATCGGTATCGGCTCCTCTGGCTGTTCTTCATCTTCTTGTTTGGGGCACATCCCGGCGCGAACGCTCAGACGCGGTGCCCTGCCGCGATTATCTTGCGCAGGAACACTTGCGTGCGCTCTTGCTTCGGATGACGGAAGATGTCGTCCGGTTTGCCTTCCTCGACGATCTTGCCGCGGTCGAAGAAAAGGATCCGGTCGGCAAAATCGTGGGCAAAGCCCATCTCATGGGTGACGAGCAGCATCGTCATGTCGGTCTCGGCTGCGAGTCTGCGCATGACGTTCAACACTTCCTCGACAAGCTCGGGGTCGAGTGCGGATGTGACTTCGTCAAACAGCATGATCTTCGGCGACAGCGCCAGCGCCCGGGCGATCGCCACCCGCTGTTTCTGCCCGCCCGACAGCTGCGCGGGCATGCTTTTGGCCTTGTCGGCCATGCCCACCATGTCGAGAAGCTCCATTGCCCGCTTTTCCGCGGCCGGCCTTGCCATGCCCTTGGTAAGCATCGGCGCCAGCGTGACATTGTCGAGAACGCATTTGTGCGGAAACAGGTTGAAGTGCTGGAAGACCATGCCGATCTTCTCGCGCATCCGGTGAAGGTAGCGCTCGTCTGCGGCAACGAGGCCGCCGTTCCCGGGCATGTGATAGAGCTGTTCGCCATCGACATGGATATGGCCGCCGCTGATCGTCTCCAGCGTCATCAGGATGCGCAGGATCGTCGTCTTGCCGGAGCCGGACGGACCGATGAGCGCAAGCTTTTCGCCTGGCATGACCTGCATCGACAGACCGTCGAGCACCGTCAACGGACCGTAGCGCTTGATGATGTTATCGATGCGGATGATGGGTTCGGGCATTCACGTCTTTCCCTGGTGGGGACCGGTGATGCCTTAACGATGATCGCCCATCTAAATCATGTCAATTGGAATAATAATATCATGACAATTATTCCGATTCCGCTCGGAAAATAGGCTTTCGCCTCAAATCGCAAGCAGAAGCGCTTCGGGATTTCCCATCGCAAGCGAGGCGACGATGCCGAGGCCCTGTCGCAATTCCTGCTCGGCGGTGGAGCCCAGCGATATGCGCACGGCCGGGCGCCAGCCGAGGTCCGAGGTGCGGAAGGAAGATCCTGGCGCAATCGCCACGCCACGCAGGCGCGCCTGCGAGACGAAGCCCTCTTCGGTATGACCCTCCGGCAGCGGCAGCCAAATATGCAGGCTCTGCGGATGCGAATGATAGTCGAGATTGCCGAGCGCCTCGGCGGCAATGGCGTGGCGGGCAGCCAGTGCCCGCCGCTGCCAGTCGACCAGCTCGATTGCCGTTCCATCGCTCACCCAATGCGTCGCGATCTCGGCGATTGCCGGTGTCGCCATCCAGTTCGAGACGAGATGCCGGTTGGCAACGGCAGCCACATAGCGATCGGGTGCAGCGAGATAGCCGATGCGCAGGCCCGGAACGGTGATCTTGGTGAAACTGGTGATGTAGAGCGTCCGCTCCGGCGCAAAGGCCGCGACCGGCTTTAGCCCCGCGTCGACGAGCGGACCGAGAATGTCGTTCTCGATGATCGCGATGTCATGACGACGGGCGACTTCGGCAAGGGCGGCGCGCCGCGCCTCGCTCATCAGCGTTGCCTTCGGGTTGATGACCGACGGCTGCAGGAAAATTGCGCGAATGACACCTTTTCGGCAGGCTTCGTCCAGGGCCCCAGGGATCATGCCGTCATGGTCGATCGGCAAGCCTTCGAGGTGGATGCCGAGATAGGTCGACAGCGGCACCAATGTATGGTGGCTCACCGCCTCGGTCGCAATTGTCGATCCGGGAGGCGCGACGCTCATCAGCGCCACCGTCATGGCCGATGTCGCGCCGTTGGTGAGGCTGACATTGAGCGGCGATATCTCCAGGCCACAGCGCGCAAGCCATTCAGCCGCCACGTTGCGATGACGCGGGAAGACCATATTGGGGCGGAAGGAGAGCGCCGAACTCGAGGGCAGATTTTCCGCAAGCCAGGCAAAAGCTCCCCGCATCTTCTGCAGATGGAGCTGCTCGCAGACCGGTTTGAGGATCGAAAGGTCGATCAACTCGCCCAGGCGCTCCGGCAGATAGGGGGGCTCAGGCTCCTTTGCCTGGGTCTGCACGAAGCTGCCGCGCCCGATTTCGCCGGACACAAGCCCTCGGCGGATCAGTTCGTCATAGGCGCGGCTCACCGTTTGAACCGACAGCGACAGCTCGTCGGCAAGGTTGCGATGGGTCGGAAGGCGCTGACCGTTGGATAGCTTGCCCTCCTGGATCGCACGCGCGAACTGTTCGGCCAACGAGAGGTAGGCCGGACGGCGGAGCTGGGCAGGGTCGGGGCGCCAATTTGTCATGATTTTACACTGCTGAAAATCAGGTCAATTGACAACGGCAAAATCAACACCCAATCTCTTTTTCCAGATTTGACATGAAACAGCACGCGCGAAAGCCCTGAAATGAAACTCGACGCCATCGACCTGCGCATCCTTGAGGCTGTCCAGGAGGACGGTCGCATTACCAAATTGGCGCTCGCCGAAAAGGCCGGGCTGTCGCCGACGCCATGCTGGATGCGACTTCGCAAACTGGAGAAGGCCGGCATTATCACCGGCTACCATGCCCGGGTGGCTGTGCGCCGCGTGGCGCCGGTGGCGAGCGTGATGATGGAAGTGACGCTCGGCAATCACCGGCAGGCTGACTTCGAGCGTTTCGAGCGCGCCGTCGCAACCATACCCGAGATCACCGCCTGCTGGTCGGTCGGCGGCGGCGTCGACTACATCCTGAAGATCATCGCGGCCGATATCGACGCCTACCAGCGGCTGGTCGACAGCCTGCTCGATCGCGAACTGGGGATCGACCGTTACTTCACCTACATCGTGACGAAGACCGTCAAGGAAGAAACCGTTCTCCCTCTGGTCGCATTGCTGCCGGCAGCACCCTAGACAATCTCTCTTTCCTCCGGCACGATTTCAGACCAAGTCTCTCTTGGCTGCTCGCTGAACAGACAATCTCTCGCCCATCCGCTGCCACTATCTCCTCAGCCCATGCCGAGGAGATGCCGATGGCCGCCGTTTTCGCCCGCACACCGTTTCACGACACGCTGAACCAGTTGGGAGATCGTCACCTGCTGCGCGAGCTTGCCTATGTCAACGGTCGCTGGACCTCGTCTCGCCAGGGCAAGAGCTTTGCGGTGACCGACCCGGCCACGGGCGGGACCCTTGCCTGGGTGGCGTCGCTCGATGGCGATGAAACGATCGCGGCAATCGACGCGGCAGACAGGGCTCTTGCCGGTTGGCGGGACATGCTTCCGCAGGAGCGCGCCGGCATACTGCGCAAATGGTGCGAACTGATGCTGGCTGCCAAGGACGATCTCGCTTTAATCATGACGCTGGAGCAGGGCAAGCCGATTGCCGAAGCACGCGGAGAGATCGACTATGCTGCGTCCTTTCTGGAGTGGTACGGCGAAGAAGGCAAACGCCTGAATGCCGAAAGCGTGACAAGCCACCTTGCCGGCGCCGAGATGATCGTGCGCCGGGAGGCGCTCGGCGCCGTCGGTATTGTCACTCCTTGGAACTTCCCGTCCGCCATGGTGACGCGAAAGGCTGCCGCAGCACTTGCGGCGGGGTGCACGGTGGTCGCCCACCCGTCCTGCGAAACGCCGCTTTCGGCGCTGGCGCTCGCCGAACTCGCCGAACGGGCCGGAATTCCAGCAGGCGTCTTTAACGTCGTCACCGGCGATGCTGCGACCATCGTCGGTCAGATGTGCGCGGACAAACGCCTGCGCGCCATGAGCTTTACCGGGTCCACCGAGATCGGCCGATTGATCGCTGGCCAATGCGCGCCGACGATGAAGCGCCTCGTCATGGAGCTTGGCGGACATGCCCCGCTCATCGTCTTTGCCGACGCGGATATCGAAAAAGCGGCCGACATCGCTATCAACGCCAAGTTCGCGACGTCCGGCCAGGACTGCCTGGCTGCCAATCGGATCTACGTCGAACGCCCGATCCTTAGGGCTTTCAATGCCGCGTTTGCGGCACGTATCGCCAAGCTGAACGTCGGGGGCGGTCTGGATGCCGGTGTCGACATCGGTCCGCTGATGCATGAGCGCGCTGTCGCCAAGGTCGAGGAACAGGTCGCCGACGCGCTGAAACGCGGAGCGACCCTTGTATCCGGCGGCAGGCGGCACCACGTGGGCGCGCTATTTTACGAGCCGACGCTGCTGACCGATGTTCCCGATGACGCGCTGATCATGCGGGAAGAGACATTTGGCCCTGTGGCGGCCGTCACTTCCTTCGACAGCGAGGCGGAGGTGATCGCCCGCGCCAACGACACGGACTATGGCCTGGTCGCCTATGTCGTCACCGAGAACGGAGCACGACAGATGCGGCTCGGCCGGGCACTCGACTACGGCATGGTGGCGATCAACCGGGTGAAGATCACCGGCGGGCCCGTTCCCTTCGGCGGCTGGAAACAGTCGGGTCTCGGCCGCGAGGGATCGAGACACGGGCTCGAGGCCTTCACCGAGCTCAAATATCTCTGCATCGACACCGCGGCCTGAAGTCGCTCCATCAACCAATCGAGACCGACAGCATAAGGACAAAAGACCATGCTCGACCGCAACAACGAACTGACCGCCTGGGACCGCGACCACTTCTTCCATCCGTCGACCCACATGGGCATGCATGCGCGCGGCGAGACCCCGACCCGGGTGATTGCCGGCGGCGAGGGCGTCTACATCACCGACGTCAACGGGCGGACCAGTCTCGATGCCTTTGCTGGACTCTACTGCGTCAATGTCGGCTATGGCCGTCAGAAGATCGCTGACGCGATTGCCGAGCAGGCAAAGAACCTGGCCTACTATCACGCCTATGTCGGGCATGGCACCGAAGCCTCGATCACGCTGTCCAAGATGATCATCGACCGGGCACCGGAGAGCATGTCCCGCGTCTATTTCGGGCTTTCCGGTTCGGACGCCAATGAAACCAACGTCAAGCTGATCTGGTACTACAACAACATTCTCGGACGGCCGGATAAAAAGAAGATCATTTCACGCTGGCGTGGCTATCACGGATCCGGCGTGATGACTGGATCGCTGACCGGTCTTGCGCTCTTTCACAACGCCTTCGACCTGCCACGCGCACCGATCCTGCACACGGAGGCACCCTATTATTTCCGCCGGCCCGACCGTTCGATGGACGAGGAGCAGTTCTCGCAATATTGCGCCGACAAGCTTGAGGAAATGATTGTCAATGAAGGGCCGGACACCATTGCCGCCTTCATCGGTGAACCGATCCTCGGCACCGGCGGTATCGTTCCGCCGCCGAAGGGCTATTGGCAGAAGATCCAGGCGGTGCTTGCCAAATACGACATCCTGCTAATCGCCGATGAGGTCGTAACCGGCTTCGGCCGTCTCGGCACGATGTTTGGCTCGGATCACTACGGCATGAAGCCGGATCTCATCACCATCGCCAAGGGGCTGACCTCCGCCTATGCGCCGCTCTCGGGAACGATCGTCTCCGACAAAGTGTGGCAGGTTCTGGTTCAGGGATCCGACGAACTCGGGGCCATCGGCCATGGCTGGACCTATTCCTCCCATCCGATCTGTGCTGCAGCCGGGGTCGCCAATCTCGAGCTGATCGACGAACTAGGCCTCATCGAAAATGCCGGTACGACCGGCGCCTATTTCCGCGAAAGACTCGCCGAAGCGGTTGGCGGCCACAGGCATGTGGGTGAGGTTCGTGGCGATGGGCTGATGGCAGCCGTCGAGTTCGTCGAAGACAGGGACGACCGTAGGTTCTTCGATGTGAGCCAGAAGATCGGCCCGCAGGTTTCTGCCGCTCTTGCCGAGCGTGGCGTCATCGGCCGCGCCATGCCGCAGGGCGATATCCTCGGTTTTGCCCCGCCGCTATGCCTGACACGGGATGAAGCCGATATCGTCGTGAAAGCCGCGACGGCGGCAATCGAACAGGTTCTCGGGCGCTGAGGGAGGCCGTCATGACCTTGATACCGACAACGATGAGCGCGGTGCAACTCGTCGGTCATGGCGGGCTCGACAAGCTCGTCTACAACGGCGCTGTCCCCGTGCCGGGGCCGGCCTCCGACGAGGTTCTGATAAGGGTGACGGCCTGCGGAATGAACAACACCGATGTCTGGGTGCGCCAGGGCGCCTATGGCACGGAGGACGACGCAGCGGCGGTTTCGACCTGGCGTCGCCAGGGCAACACCCTCACTTTCCCACGCATCCAGGGCACCGATGCCGTTGGTCGCATCGTCGCCACCGGATCGCGCGTCGATCCGGCGCGTGTCGGTGAACGGGTGATGGTGGATTTTTCGATCTACAACCGCGATGACGACAGCCTTGCCGACATCGATTACATGGGCCATGGCCGCGACGGCGGCTATGCCCAATATATGGCGCTGCCAGCGGAAAATGCCCATGTCGTCGATACCGATCTGACGGATGTCGAGCTGGCGACGTTCTGTTGTGCCTACCTGACGGCGGAACGCATGTTGGAACGGGCACGGCTGGTCGCCGGCGAGACCGTGCTGGTGACCGGTGCCTCGGGCGGCGTCGGTTCCGCCATTATCCAGCTGGCGCGGGTTCGTGGCGCGGTGCCGATAGCCATTACCAGCGCGGGTAAAGAGCAGGCCCTTCTCGATATCGGCGCCAGTGCCGTGGTCACGCGCGACAAAGGCGATCTCGTGGACGCAGTCACCAAAGCATCACAGGGCAAACCGATCGATGTCGTTTCCGATCTCGTTGCCGGCCCGATGTTCAACGATCTTCTGAAGGTGCTGAAACCGGAGGGTCGCTACACCACCGCCGGCGCGATCGGCGGCGCCGTCGTTCAGCTCGATTTGCGCACGATGTATCTGAAGCAGCTTGAACTGCACGGTTCAAGCCAGGGCACCCGGGCCGATTTCAGGCGCTTGGTTCGCTATATCGAAGAAAACAGAATCCGGCCGCTGGTCGCAGGCGTCTATCCGCTGCGTGAGTTTCATCGCGCCCAGACGGATTTCATGGCCAAGTCTTTTGTCGGCAATCTGGTTGTCGTTCCGGACTGAGGGCCGAATTCCTTCATGCTTGACAAATTCGAGAACGAGCTAGGCGGCCGGCGCCGCATGCGTCTCGAGCAGCAAGGCCGGCGAAACCATCGGACTTCACAATGTCGGAGTTGAGCCAATCTTCCATTGGTACCGCGACCGACTGTTAGAAATCTGTCCCACGATCGCGCCGGCTGAGCCTAGGGGATGCGGGCGATGACCTTGATCTCGAAGTCGAAGCCGGCGAGCCAATTGACACCGACTGCGGTCCAGTTCGGGTAAGGCGGCTTGCTAAAAATCTGTTGCTTGACGGTCATGATTGTTGCGAACTGGTTCTCGGGATCCGTGTGGAACGTCGTCACATCGACAAGATCGTCGAATGTGCACCCGGCCGCATTCAGCGTCGCCTTGAGGTTTTCGAAGGCCAGTTGGACCTGGCGTTCAAAGTCGGGTTCCGGCGTTCCGTCGCTACGGCTACCAACCTGGCCGGAGACGAACAATAGGTCACCGGATCGAATGGCGGCCGAATAACCGTGTTCCTCATAAAGAGTGTGCCGGTTTGCGGGAAAGATTGCTTCGCGCTCTGTCATCTTTGATCTCGCCTTGTTGTCATTTGACCGCATCCAATGAGCGGACGGCGACGCTTCAAGCGCTTTCCATGCCCACTCGTTTCATGTACGGTGCGTATGTGAAATAGCCGAAATGCGCCTCGTATGTCAAGTTCATATACGAGGCGTATATGAACTTGAGGGCAAGATGGCGAAACGGCGTGTCGAGACGATGGAGGAGAACCGCGTCAAGCTGATCGCGGCGGCGCGAAAAGCCTTTGCCGAAAAGGGATATTCCGCTGCTTCAATGGACGAATTGACCGCCGAAGTCGGCCTCACGCGAGGGGCGCTTTACCACAATTTTGGCGACAAGCGCGGCCTCTTGGCCGCGGTCGTCAACCAGATCGACTCCGACATGGCTTTGCGCGCGCAGGAGATCGGCGCCCGTGCGACAGACCCTTGGCAAGGCTTGCTGGCCGAGGGTGCCGCCTATATCGAGATGGCACTTGTCCCAGAAGTGCAGCGCATTGTTCTGCTCGACGGACCTGCTGTCTTGGGCGATCCATCGCAATGGCCGAGCCAGAGCAGCTGTCTTCAGGCGACAAAGCGCACAGTTGAGCGGCTGACCGCGCAGGGGATACTCAAGCCGGTGGACGCGGAAGCCGCCGCCCGGCTTCTCAGTGGCGCTGCGCTCAATGCCGCCCTCTGGATTGCCGCCAGCGACGATCCGCAGGGCGTACTGCCGAAGGCTGTCGCCGCTTTCCACGCACTGGCCACGGGCTTTCTCATGAAACCCGCGTAGGGTCCCGGGCCAATTCAATGGCGCGAAATTTGTGATTTTGGCGCCACGAAACTTCGCGTGGCACCGCACCACATCGCTCCCTTGCGTCATCACCAACCGGCAACGCTGCCGGCCTCATGTGGCCCCGCTTAGTTTCTCATACAGTTATCCTTTGGACCCTGAGCCCAAAGCCGCCTGCAGGGGCGGGGATCTTCAGGATTGGGATAAGGATCGCTGTCGCGAGGGTGGCCACAAGGCAGTCTGTGACCGGAAAGGCAAACCAGATCGCCGTGCTGTCGCCGAAGACCCCAAAGCAGACAATCAGCAGCGGGCTAAGCGCAAACGGCTTGACGAGCGTCAGCACCGCCGCTCTCCCAGGCTGGCCCACGGCCTGGAAATAAAGCGCGAACACCAGAATGGGCCCGGTAAAGAGATAAAGAGAAACCATCGGCCGCAGGATTGCGCCGACTTCTGCGACGACATGCGCATCCTGCGCAAAGCCCGCGCCGATCCTGCTGCTTGCGCTCAGCAAGATGAGTTCGACCGCGACGCAATAGAAAAACGCAACGCTTACTGCGAGGCGCAACATTCTGTCCGAACGCTGATAAAAACCGGCTCCGACATTGTTGCCGACGATGCTTTGCGTGGAGAGCGCGATCGCCATGATCGGCAAGAAGGCAAAGCTGAAAATGCGCATGACGATGCCATAAGCAGCAGCAGTGTCGGCGTAGCTGGCGCCGGCGGTCAGCCGCAATGTCGCGATCACCGTGGCCGCAACCAGTGCGATGCCGATGAAGCTCAGGCTCAGCGGCATGCCGAGGAGCACAATGGGCCGCCAGCCACCGGCCCAACTATGCGCCCCAAGCGAAGCGAGCGGTATCATCCAAACGCCGTGTAGCCGCATCCCGACCAGGAGTGCCAATCCAAGGGCCTGGGCCAGCGCCGTGCCCAACGCCGATCCGGCAATGCCAAGATCGAGCTCGACGATCAACACGTAGTTGAACGCGATGTTGGCGAAGGTTACCCCGACCGACATCAATGCCATCAGGCCCACGCGACCTTCGTTGCGGCAAGCATCCGCGTGCAACCCCAGCAGAAACTGCGCAGGCGTCGCGCAGATCATGATCAGGAGGTAGCGGTATGACATTTCGGCGATGTTGCCTTCGGTGCCTGCTATGTGGCCGGTGGCGATGCGCCCGCCCACAAGGAAGGCAAAGATCAGCACCAGCGCCATCATGAGCGCGAGACCGTGGGCCCGTGCAAATACTGCCGCCGCCATGTCTCGCGCACCTGCGCCTAGATGCCGGGCAAGCAGGCTGGACATGCCGCCGCTGACAAGCGTCGACAATGCGATGGTGACCATCACCGCTGGAAAGACGATGCTGACCGCAGCCAGGGCATCGGCACCGATGAAATGCCCGAGGATGGCGGCATCAACCACGGTCAATAGTCCGCTCATCATCATGACAAGCATCATCGGCAAAGCATTGGTAATAAAGAGCCGCCCGATCGGAGCGGTCAGGAACGGATTTTGTTGTGCGTGTCCGGACGACATCGCTCACTCCTCAAATGAGGCATTTCGCATTTGACAGGGAGCCTGCTTTGCCTACCGACGAAATGCTTCGAGGGTGAGAGGATGAGTATCGTCGGGCTTCACCGTGACTTGCGTCCGCAGGCGGCAGGTGCCCGATACCTTAGCCGAGCTTTATCCGCCTGCCGGTCCCGATGTCAAATTCTTAGATCTATCAAGGCGGCCGGTCCGGCGCTTCTCAGCCAGCGCGGCTTTGAACTTGTTCGCTGTGTTGACGCATCAGATCCGCTCCCCATTGGGCTGATTGTGACGTGGTGCTGCACTATTGATTGGGACAAATGTGCGAAGCTTTGAGACATTGAGAGTTCGCCGTTGCACTCTGATACTGTAAGTTGACTTCGGCATGATTTTCCCCCTACTTCAACTTAGGATCGTGTGGAAATCTGATAGAGGTCGAGCGATTGGATTCAGGCGGTGACCCACAGTCCACGATCTTCCGCCTGCGGACATTTGGCGGTCTGGAGTTGCTCGATGAGCATGGGCACGCCATCCCGTTCCCCGCAAAGGCGCTTGTGATCCTCGCCTACCTTTTTTCCACAGGCCGTCGGACCGCCACGAGAATGGAGGTTGCGGAGCTGCTTTGGGGCAGGGGAACGCCATCAGTCGCTTTCACCAATCTTCGCAGGTTGATCTCGCGGATCAGAGGTCGTCAATCCGAGCTCAATGTGCATTTTCTTGTTTTTTCGAACCATGGGATCGAGCTCAAGTCATCCTTGATCACCTGCGATGTTTCGTTGTTTGGGATGGCCGAGCCTGAAGGCTCTTTCGATGAACTCAAGGTGCTTGTTGATCGACTTCGATCGGCTTTTCTGCATAAAATCGACCTTCAAAATTCATTGTTTGACCACTGGCTAGCGCAGCAGCGAGAGCGTCAGCTGATAGCGCTCGATCATGCCATGCGGCTGATGGCATCTCTGGCCAACACAGCTGACCAGCGTGCCGTCGTCCAACAGGCCGCGCTGCTCGTCTTTCTCACGGGCTCAAACGACCAGATCGCACCCAAATTTCTGCTGCAGGCCTACGATGTGCAGGGAGAGGTTGAGCATCTCAGGCGCACGTTTGAACGG
The DNA here is from genome assembly GCF_001976035.1 of Ensifer sp. 1H6. NCBI lineage: Bacteria > Pseudomonadati > Pseudomonadota > Alphaproteobacteria > Hyphomicrobiales > Rhizobiaceae > Ensifer > Ensifer sp. 1H6. The sequence continues at coordinate 26,555 of NZ_MOAI01000013.1, forward strand.
CGTAACGAGATGCTCGCATCCTGGATGAAGGAGAAACAATCGTTCCCGCCAGCCAAGATCGCGGCGCGGGCGGCAAATGTCGAGATAATCAATCCCGCTGAACTGACGGAACATTCAAGGCCTAGCCTGCCGCGCCTGGCGTTGCTCCCGCCCAGCAACTACAGCCGCGAACCCGCCGCAGCGATGATCGTGGCCTCGCTTCTGGAGGACATCACCATTGGCTTCTGTGTGCTGAATAGCGTTCAGGTACTGGCACCTTACTCCGCCCTGCAGATAAGCCGCAAAACTGAAGACCAGCTCGCGATGCTTGAGCATCATGGCCTGACCTATGTGCTCGAGACACGGTTGAGCGGGGTGGACGAGGCGCTTTCCTTGTTCACACAGCTCGTGTTTCTTCCCACGAGCGAGATTGTCTGGGCGGAGCGGCTCAGCCTTGATGGCGCGCGCTTCGCGCAAAACAGGCGTGACATATCCGGGCGCCTGGCACTTTCGGTCGCGAGCGAAATCGAGCGCCACAGGATCACGCGCTCCAATTTCGATCGGAACCCGGCCACGTATCACCGCTATCTGCTCGGACGGCAGTTCTTCGACCGCTTGACGCTGCCCAACCTGCGCCGTGCCCGAAAGGAGATGAAAGCGGTATTGCAGGAAAGCCCCAACTTCGCGCCGGCGCTCAGCTCGCTTGCACGAACCTATTCGGAGGAGTGGCTTCTGGCGGCGCGAGGCGAGGCGGATTTGCTCAAGTCGGCTGAGACCTATGCCTTGCAGGCCATTGAGACAAGCAGCGACATGGCGGATGGTTACCGCGAGCTTGGGGTGGCAAAGCTGCTGCAGGGTGCTCTCGACGAAAGCGTCGAGACTTTGCAACTGGCCGAGACGCTAAGCCCACACTACGCGGATATCATTGCCGACCATGCCGACGCCTTGGCCCACTGTTCGCGTCTGGATATCGCGTGTCGGACCATCGAGCGCGCCATCGAACTCAATCCCATAAGCCCGGATTCCTACCTGTGGACGGCGGCGGGCGCCTGCTACGGTCTCGGCCGTTTCGAGGCGGCGATTGGCTACATCGATAGAATGGCAGATGGCAGCCTCGCCGACCGGTTGGCGGCTGCGAGCTGGGCCATGCTCGGCCACCGCGACAAAGCACATGTGTTCGTTACCAGAGCACGAGAAACCCATCCCGACTTTGATGTCGAAAACTGGCTGTCGATCGTACCGATTAAGGAAAAATGGCACAAAGACATCTATCGTGAAGGTCTCAAGAAGGCAGGCTTCTAGACATAAAACCGAGCGGGGGAATGTGCATGGCAAAAGTTGCGATCTTAGGTTTCGCTGGCGAAGAGGGACTTTACATTGTTGACCTGGAGGCAGGGACCGTCGCGCCGATGACCGTGCCGGTCAAAGGCGCCCTTCAGACCGTCGTTGATCTCCAAAGGGCCGGAGGCACGGTTATCAAGGGCGTCAGCGTCGCGGTTTCCGTGACGTCGGCCGAGGACATCTCGAACGGCCGGTTCGACGGGTAGGGCGGTCCGGGTGGACGTCTTCACTGCGTTTGACGATGGTGCGCAGCGGCGGTGGCGCTTAAACGCGTGCGGCTGAGAAGCCCCATGGCATTGGGTTCTGCTGCTGCCTGGACGCAGAGCCTAAGCGGGTTCAGTGGCCCCGCCAGCAGGCGGGGCCAAAAGCTGCGACGTTACTTGTTGAGTGCGTCCTTCAGAGCCTTTGCCGGTACGAAGGACACCTTCCTTGCTGCCGCGACCTTGATGGTCGCTCCGGTTGCCGGATTGCGGGCTTCACGCTCAGGCGTGGCCTTGACCTTGAACTTGCCGAAGCCAGGCAGGGAGGTTTCGTTGCCGGAGACCGAAGCGGCGGAGATGGCTGCAAGCACGGATTCAACGACGGCTTTGCTTTGAGCCTTCGTCAGGCCATGCTCGCCGGCGATCTTTTCTGCGATTTCAGTTGTGGTGGTCAAAAGTTGTTCCTCCTCGTTTTTGACGAAAGGATACTTTGCCCGAATGGCGCCAATGTCATCGGTCTTGCGCAACAACACCCGCCTCCTCGGGTGATTTTCCACAGATTGCCTTGGCAACATAGCCTTTCGCCCTCTTTCTGCGGGCGATTTGGAGAAGGAGCGCAATGGCATCGGCCTCGGATGCGAAGTGATGGCTCATCTCCTGGCCGAGCGTACCGATGCGCCCCCAGGCGCGGATAAGGGAGATTTCGCCAAAGAGCGTCGGCTGTATCGAAAGCGCATAGTAGCGCGCCATGTTTCGGCTGGGATCTATCCGTTGAAAGTAGAGGTTGGAGCACTGCTGGGTCATGAACGCAGCATCGCGCGTCGGAGAATCCGCGTCCAATGAGAGTTTTGAATCGGTCGGGGCGAACCGATTCACGTCGTTGATGTGAAAGTTGGCGTCGCCGAGCCAAACCTCGACAGTTCCGCAAAATGTCGACCTGAAAGGCGTGGAGGCCGCGCCTGCGGCAGCAGGGCGCGGCCTCTTTGATAGTTGCTACACTAACCGCCCCGGGACGCCGGAGCTTGTGCACCCTGGATGGATTTCATGCCACTGGAAAAACGGCGGTGGAGCAGGCGAAGCAACCCTCAAGTGATGCACTGGTTATCCACAGATGCGAACAAGCTTAGGAACTTGTAATTTCGCGCGAAATTCACGGGCTGTGGAGAACCGCCCCGATCGTGAAATCAGGTTGCTTTCCGGCAACTCACGAGGAAATCTCGTCCTCCGCAATCGGGAATGAACATTCGATGGCCGCGCCAATGAAGGCCTTGCGCGACAGCCCAAGGCTCTCCCCGCGCTCGAGCGCGGCGTGGCAGCGATTTCTGGCCCGTTCGTAGAACCATCCGCCTTGCGGCCATTCACTTAGATACTGCAGCGCATCCTCTGGCCCGTTGATACACCGCTCACCTTCTGGACCGACCCTGACGGGGTGATCCCAATTGATACCTTGCATCTGCGTTGCCTCCGTTTCGCCGCAGAACGCTTATCTTGCAAGTTTGTTCCTTCCTCCGGCCAGGCTTTCGCGCCCCTGGCAATCGGGCATGCCTTCCATTGTCAGGTGGTCGCCCAGTCCTCAAGACGCAAGCCAGGCACTCTTTCCGATTCCCGTCCATTGTTGCTGACCAGGATCAGTCCCTGTGAGCGGGCATGGCCAGCAATCATTTGATCGTAAGGTCCGATTGGCTTGCCGGTCCTGGCCAGCTCGGCCCGGAGTTGGCCAGTGTGTGCTGCCGCCAAGCGATCAAAGTTCAGAACGTCGAGCCTCGCCGCAAATCCTTCAACGACGTTGAGATTTCGCTCCGGCATTGCCGATTTTTCAGCGCCGAAAATCAGTTCCATAAGAGTGATCGAACTGATGCAGAGCTGCCCCTGGTGGCGGTTGAAAGCCTCGCGAACAGGCTCTGGACGATTCTTGATCGTGAAGATGCAGATGTTGGTATCGAGCATGTATTTGAGCATCAGAACGTCTCGCGCTCTTGCTGCTCGGGCTGGTCACGATCCGCCATGAAGTCGGCGCTCGCCCGTTCGCCGTTGAACCAACTGTCCCAAGCTTCCCCGGCCGGGGTTATTATTCGAGTCCTTCCGACCGCCACGACATCGACTCTCTTGACATCGTCGGGTAGCGCCACGGCCTTCGGTAGACGGATCGCCTGGCTGCGATTGCTTTGAAATACGGAGCCCTGGTCCATCGATCACCTCTTGGGATATGGCTTAAGTATATCCCCATATAGGTTGTTGGCCGTGGATATGTCAATGGGATATGCCAGGCGGCGATCATGCTGACTCCCTATTGGTGGAACCCGGCTTATCGTCATCGACGCGGCATGAGGCAAGTGCCCGGATCAACCCCGTCGTCTCTCCGCCATCAGGAGAAAGGCCAGGACACAGCACAGCAGGCCAAGGGACAATGGCAATCCCTGATGTCCGATCAGTTGCATCGCCAGTCCTGTGACGGGCGAGCCCACGATGCCGCCGGTACCCCATAGGATCGCGAAGGCAGCGTTGCCGGCGATCAAGGCTTGACCGGCGAAACGCTCGCCGAGCTGGATCAGCGACATGGTGTAGATCCCGAACGAGACCCCGCCGCAGACGAAAACGAGCGGCCAGATGAGCCACGAGTTGAAGAACCACGGCAGCAACAGGCAGCCGGCCAGCGATACCACAGCACAGACCAGCATCGTCCGTCTCGAGCCAAATTGCTCTGCGACGCGCCCGAGCAGAATCTGCAACACGGCATTGCCTGCGATGAAGCAGGTAATGATCGAAGCAATGCGCTCTTCGGCACTGCCGAGTGCGGCCCCATAGACCGCGAACAGGGAAAGCAGGGTCTGCTCGAAAGCAGCGGCAGTGAAAACCGCGAACAATAGGAGCGGTGCCAGAGCGAAGAAGCCGCCGACCGATGTTGCCTCACCCTCATGCGGCATGTCCGGCAGGCGCGGCACGACCGCAAGCACAATCAGACCGCAGAGAAGGAAGGCGACGATGCCGATCATGAAGGGCGGCCAGCCCTGCGTGCCAACCAGCCCGAGCGACAGAGGGCCGATGGCGAAGCCAGCCGAAACGATCGATGAATAGAGGCCCATGATGCGGCCCCTGCGTGGCGCGGGCGTGATCGAGAGCAGCCAGGTTTCGCTGATCACGTAGAGCGGATTGGCGAAAAAGCCGAGCAGGAAGCGCAGTGGCATCCAAGTCCATACTTCTTGCGTCAAGCCAATCGCGATCAGGGTGAGCGCGGCCAGCATCGAACACAGGATCGCAAGCCGCGGCGCGCCCACCCGCCGGGTAAACGCGGGAATGAAAGGCGCGGATACAATGAAACCGAGCGGCGTCATCGCCGCCGACAGGCCGATCACGCCTGATGTCATTCCCTGCCGCTCCAGGATGAAGCTGAGCAGCGGATAGGTTAGCCCCTGTGCCACGGCGAACACCGTGACGGTCGCGATGATGCCCGCCATCGCGGCCCATGGGATCCGATCCTCGCGCGATATTGTCGTGCATTCGGTAATCATGAAGCATTCGCCTTATAAGGGATTTGATACTTGCCAGAAGGACTTGGCGATCTCTGCCTCGAACTGCTGTCTCGTCAGACCGATGTCATCGATCAAATGAGGATCGTCCTTCAACTTTTGCTCAAGTTCCCAGCGAAAGCGTATCCGCTCACCCCAGGTAGCGATGATGCTTCGCAAGGTCCCCAGGCTGTAGTGTCGGCGCGACACTTCCGCCGGTTCCACGGGCATTGCCGGCCACGCTGCCTGAAGCGGGGTCGACGCAGAGGTGGGAATATCGTTCATGGCAACCTCCATATGGTTTGAGCGGCCAGCGGCCCTCGACCTGAAAGAGGATGGAGTCTGCCGGATACGAACGGCGTCGTAATTAAGGCCTCACAAATAGTTCTCAAAAATTTCCAAACGGACTATAGATGCGCCGCATGCAGGGATCGCGCTTTGCCTTTGGTCCGTTCGTGCTTGATCCGGATGCGGGAACGCTGCTTCGGAACGGTGATCCCGTTGCCGTTGGCCACCGCGGGTTAAAGTTGCTTGCAGCACTCGTCGGACGACCCGGCGAAATTCTTGGAAAAACCGAGTTGATGGATGCGGCGTGGCCAGGCACGGCTGTCGAGGAAGGCAATCTCACCGTCCAGATCGCGCAGCTGCGCAAGCTGCTTGGTCCCGCCGCCGACGGCGGTGAATGGATCTCGACGGTTCCGCGCGTCGGCTACCGCTTCACCAGGGCCATCGAGCAGCTGAGCGGCGCGATGCGAAAACCTTTGCCGCTGCCCGGCAAACCATCGATAGCCGTGCTGCCCTTCGTGAATATCAGCAACGACCCCGAACAGGAATCCTTCGCGGATGGGTTGACCGAAGATCTGATCACTGACCTGTCCAGGATCTCCGGCCTTTTTGTCATCGCACGCAATTCGGCCTTTGCCTACAAGGGGAGGGCGATGGACGTGCGCGGGATCGCTGAGGATCTTGGCGTGCGTTACCTGCTGGAGGGCAGCGCTCGTCGCGCCGGCGAGCATGTGCGCATCAACGCCCAGCTGGTCGATGCGGTGAGTGGCGAACACCTATGGGCGGAACGCTTCGATCGCAGCCTGAAAGATATCTTTGCCGTTCAGGACGAGGTCACCGGCAAGATCGTGGAAGCCTTGCTCGGCCGGCTGCGCGCACCGCCGTCGCGGAACCGACCCAACAATATCGAGGCTTACGATCTCTGCGTGCGGGCGCGTAAGCTGATGGATGACACGCCGCAGTCGGCGCAGGAAGCGCATCTGATGCTCACGCGCGCAGTTTCGCTCGATCCTGATTATGCCGAGGCCTATCGCTGGCTTGCCATGAATCACTGGATGGGGTGGGTGCATTCGGGCGGACCAACCGAATCTAGCCGTAGCATAGCGTTGGAAATGGCGCGCAAAGCCGTCGCGCTCGATCCCAACGATGCCGGCAGCCGCTGGGTCTTGGCTTACCTGCTTGCCTATGAGCGCAGCTTCGCCGAGGCGGACCAGGAATTCGCCACGGCGATCAAACTCGACCCGAACGAGGCCGACAGTTGGGCGGCACTCTCCGATGTCGCGGTCCTGGCCGGACGGGTGGAGGAGGGTCTTGAGCACATTCGCAAGGCGTTCCGGCTGAACCCGTTTCCGGCGAGTTGGTACTATCTGACGCTCGGCCAGGCCCAATACGCGGCCGGCGAGTACGAAGCCGCTGTCGAGACGCTGCGCAGGGACGAGACGTACCGTACAAGCTCGCGCCGTTTCCTGGCGGCAAGCCTTGCTCAGCTGGGCCGGCTCGACGAGGCACGCACAGAGGTCGAACTCTTCCTGGTTGGCAATCCGAGTTTCACAATCCACCACTGGGCGACGACCGAGCCATTCCGCGACGCTGCGACGCTTGCGCATTTCGTCGATGGCTACCGCAAGGCGGGGCTCCCGGAGTGACACGCGGGCGTGATCTCCCAAACCCGCCATGTACCCTGAGCGTGGAAAAAGCGGCGAGAGCCTTGCCGGTCTTTTTGCCGCTTGCTTGTGGCCGTCAGACAGCCTCCATCCGCACGGTCGAAAACATCGGCGCGGTGCGGTTCTTGGCGATTACGCGCGGTCGCTGGTCAGACCGGGTGGGTGAGGGTGCCGGGTGCCGCGAGGTTGGCCCGACCCCTCGATCAAGCGGGAAGACTTGCCGGCGCTAGTATTCCCGGTCCCCCGCCGTCGCTATTTTGAACCCGCTGTGGCGAGCCGGCCCAGCCGCGCCAACGAGACTCTGGCAACATTGCTGCCGACGCCTGGTGCGCTCAATACCCTGGTTATCCGCGGGGTTCCGGCTCGAAGTCCTCCAAGGCGGCATGGATCGCATCGCGCAGCTCCTCTCCGGTGATGGGCTTGTGCAGAATGCGCGCGCGACTGGCGCTAACCTCCTTGAGGCGCGATGGCGAGGTGTCGCCGGTAACGATGATGGCCGGAACGCGGCGGCCGATGTGGTCGCAAAGGGTCTGGATCGCGTCCAGACCTGTGGCGCCATGCTCCAGGCGGTAATCGGCAACGATAAGATCGACCGGCGCGCTGCCGGCCACCAGGGCTTCGGAATGGACTCTCAGCACTTCCTCGGCAGACCGGCCGGCATAGATGCGATGCCCCTCCAGGGTCAGAAGCCGAACCATGGCGTCGGCCACCTCCTTCTCGTCCTCCACCAGTATGATACCGGCCGTGATGCCGGCCGCGGGAGATGGCCGGCCGGGTTGCAGGGGAGATCCTACCGAGCGAGCCCTCGGAACTGTGATCGAGAACATCGAGCCGCGCCCGGGCACGGACACCAATCTTAAGGGATGTTGCAGCAGCTCGGCCGTGCGCCGAACGATGGCAAGGCCCAAGCCCAGACCCTGTGTGCGGTCCCTTGCCGGATTCTGCAACTGCATGAATTCCTCGAAAACCATCGCTTGCTGATCGGCAGGAATGCCGGAGCCCGTGTCCAGGACCTGGATTTCGACCGAATTGCCGCGCCTGCGGCAGCCAAGGAGGACACCGCCCGCATTGGTGTAGCGAAACGCGTTCGACAACAGGTTGTTGAGGATCCGTCGGAGCATCATCGGGTCGCTGTCGATCAGCAAGTCGCTGTTGACGATCCGCCAGTCAAGGCCGCGCTGGTTTGCTTCTGCGGCGAACTCGTCGCGAAGATCGCGAAAGAGGTCGCGCAACGACACTGTCTCGTTCGCGATCGTCACGATGCCGGCGTCAAGTCGGGAGATATCGAGCAGCGCATTCAGCAGTCCGCCGAGATTGCTGACGGCGGATTTCGCCCTCGTTGCCAGATCGCGAGCATCGGCTGAGGCGACGTTTCCACGCTGCCCCAATATTGCAAGTGTGGAAACAAGCAGGCTCAACGCATGGATCGGCTGGCGCAGGTCGTGGCTGGCGGCTGCCAGAAATCGCGTCTTGGCGCGGTCTGCTGCCTGTGCCCGATCACGTTCCTCTTGCAGGTGACCGACGAGACTCTCGTTTTCCAGCCTCAGGCTGACGGTTTCACGCAACATCCGGTAGGTGATGCGGCAGTAGTAGAAGTTGATTGCCACAAGGGAGGCGAGCAGGAACAGGAAAGCGCCGGAAATATCGCTGTCCGTCAGAATGCAGCGGACGGCGATCGGCAAGACCGTCACAAGAATTGAGCCGATGAGCGCGGGCGGAAAGGCCGACAGAGACGGAACCGTGCCGCAGACGAGGCCGGTCAGCACGATAACCGTGAACGAAAGAACAATGGGCGCATCCGGAAGGAAGCCGACCCAGCCGAGCGTGCCCCACAGCAGGCCGGACGCCCAGGTGAATGCTGCAGCGAGCCAGGCCCATCGCATGATGGACCGGGAATCCCTTGGGCGGCTGAAAAAACGGCGGGAGGCGAGCACACGCAAGACGATCAGCAGATAGAGCGCGCCAACCCATCCGACCAGCCAACTCGCCGATACGGCATTGCGAAGGACGTACACCGCAGCGCCGGAAATGACGATGTTGGAGATGACCACGCCATAGGAGTTGCGATACAGAAGCTCGATGAGAGCCTGGCGGATCTTGTCTTCGTGCATTAGCCCTCTCCAGATGCCGGAGGGACATCATCCAGCGGTCCATCCCAGGACGATTGATTTATCGGAAAACTGTTTCCCATAAGTTGGCGGCCAAGAATTTGCGCCGAACCCTTTCATCGAGGGTGGCCAGATGAACCACTCGTTCGCCGTCATCCTTGCCGGCGATCATATGATCGCCTCCAGTCGGATTCGAACCCGGCCGATACCATCTCCACATCACCGGCCGGCTTCCCGGCGGCCAAGGTTGGTCCGAAATCCACGTAATGCTCACGCACCAAGTCGAGCACCAGGTTGCGGAAGTCCTCGCTGTGACGCCGGTTGCTCGGACCGCCGCGCTTCTTCGAGACCAGTCCGTCAGCGCCGGCCAGGTCATAGGCCTGCAACAGCCGGTGGACCTGACTGCGGCTAAGACGAAGCAACTCGGCCGCCTCGACGACACTCAGGCTGCCACCGCGAATCCGCTGGATGAGTTCAAGGCGATGCAATTCCTTCTGCGACATGACGATCAAACAAGACATGACGACTCCCAACACAAAGGGCCTTGGCCACGATGCAAGTCGCTAATCTTGCTCCCCAACGCTGACGTTCGGCCAGCATCCCAAGAGGCGACGACCGTCGCATCTCTAACTGGCCTATATGTCGCATTACTAAATAGCCGCTACAGATGAAAGTCGCGTAAGCTTTGTTATGGAACACCCGAGCGGTTTTGTGAGTGTTGTTTTTTCGATTTAAACCGCCGTTTACGCCGTTGTGGATTTCCTCGGTAACGAGCGGTTATCGCTGTTGCTTTTTGGCATGGGTATGGAAGGTTGCATCCGTCCACTGATGGCGGGTCTCTATGCCAATCAATCTCAGTTCATCATCGATACCGCCGACACTCACAGGCATGGCCAGCGTTGCGCCATCTGGTGTCCCGCGCTTCAGGGACCGGCCTTCCGGAGGGTGATCATTCCCGTCGTTCGGTCCAGGCTTTTGGACAGAACGATGCTCTACACGGCGATCACTCGTGGCATTGAGACCGTCGTGCTTGTCGGTGACCGCGATCTGATCAACGAAATAGTTGCCGCAGCGCCGACGAGCTTGGCGAGAAATACCGCTCTTCACTTCGGATTTTGACGGAAAATCCACAGTCAAATACCAATCCCTTGCCAAGTTCAGACTGTTCTTGATCGCCAATGGAACGGCCATTATGCTGCTGTTCTGGATGCCTATCCGAACCTGCTGCCGGGTTGAAAGGCGAATTCTCAATCGACGACGACCCTGTCCATAGAGGTCGAAGTGTAATCGGCAGACTTCGGCCAGGACAACGGATCGTCTGATGTTCCACCAGCCAGTAAAGTTTACTCTTTCCAATGTTGCAGCGCTTAAAAAGGCTTTGCGAACGCGATACGCGAATATTAGGTCATCGCATGCCGATGAAGCGGTGGCTGCCTCATTTGGATTTAAGACCTACGCGGCAATGCTGGTGGTTTTACATCAAGTGAACACTTCGGCACGTTTGGTCATTCAGACGGACGCATGTTTACTTATCTTACGGCTTGAGCAGCTGGGATACAGCGGACTAAGCCCCCGAGCGTTGCGGCGCATGGTTTGGGAAGTGCCGTATCCTGATCCTTGGCATGAGGACGAATTGGAACGGTCGCTTAGGGGACGCTTTGCGCCAATTCCGGCGAATTCGCAGCCTGATGATGTGATGTAGGTCGTCGCTGGATTGCTCTCGTGGCATCAGGAAGGAGAAGGACGCACCATGCCTGTCGCTATTTTGATTGGAGCTTCTGGGTCGGGCAAGACCACGATTGCGCAGCTGGGCGAATTATCTGAGACGAGAGGCGAAAGCGAGTGGGTGCGATATCCTTGACACCTTGGCAGTGTCACTGGACCAAGCCGTCACTTACGTCATTGCGCGTGCCTCCACATCCATATGACCGACGGCCGAGAGCTGCCGTGAGAATGCGTTGCGCGGGCTCGTTCTCCGGGATCGTTCAGACGCAGCACAAGATCGCATAGGGCTTCGCAACATCATCGCTCCTGTTGCGATTCAATCTACGATGAAAAGCAACAAACGGGGCGAAATGCGATGCGCAACACCTCTGATTGACCGTCCCTGCCCGCGAACCCATGCCAAGCATAGAATGTTGGTCACGCACTCACTCAGCTACAAAGCCGAAACCGCACTCTTTGGAACTTTTCTGACGCGATCCGAAACTGAGCAGATGTAAAACGAACTCCAACTTTTCCCAGACGGACCGATAGTATCCGCAACGAGAACCCTGGTTCTTCCGCAACTCGCGAAATCGGGAGTTTTCAACGCTTTGGGGCCTGCTTTTATGGCGGATTATTTTAAGGCGGCATTGGCTCTGGCTTCGCTGTAAAGCCCGACTTAGTGCACCTGATGGAAGACGTTGGGACCCGGACGCTGGCTGACTGCCGCCGGCACGAGCGCTAAGCCGGATCATAAAGCGCATGGGAACGGTTCATTTAGGACGTCTGAAAAAGCTCGATGCGGCCGCTGAGCGGACGTCTCCCGTCCTTATCGCCGCCATGCGAACCTTGGAAAAGGATAATAATACCAAATCTGTCATGAATGTCGCGATAAAGCACCAAGCCTTAAATCTCCAAAGTGAAGGCCGGATCGAAGTTCGTCCCCTCGCCCGGATATCCTCGCGGGTTCGAGACGACCTGGCAGCGTCCGATGGCATAGTCGTTCCGGTGATGGACATGACCATGAATCCACAGCGCCGGCTCCACGCCAACAATGAGCTTCTCGAGATCAGACGCATAGCAGGGAGAGAGCGGGTCGTTCCGAAACTCCGGTGAGATAGAGAGCGCCGATGGAGCATGATGCGTGACGACCACGGTCTTTCCTATCCGCGCACTCTCCATTTCGGACGCGAGAAACGCTCGCGTTTCCATATGTTTCCGGTAGGCGTGGATCGGCTTGAATCTTTGGAATGGGACCTTCGCGAACTTGACCTTTCGAAAATCGTTCATGCCGGACTGGGCTGCCGTCATTGCAATTTGCGGATCGCCGCCGAGGATACGGAAGTCGGTCCACAAGGTGCCGCCGATGAACCGAACGCCCGAGATATCGACCGCGTCATTTTCGAGAAAGTGAAGGTTGGGATGGCGGCTGGCGACTTCGCGAGCATCCCTGAGACCTTCGTGGATCGAAGCTCCGTAAAACTCGTGATTGCCGGCGACAAAGACAATTGGAAGCGAAGGATCGATATTATGGGCCAGCCATTCGATGCTCGGGACAACGCCGCGCGTCAGTAAGTCGCCGGGACAAACCAGCACATCGGCGTCGAGATCAGCCGGTTGTGCGAAGCGGGCTCCGAACTCGAGATGCAGGTCGGAGATGACCCAAATCTTCATGCTTAGTACTCCGTCTACAATTGCGGCTCGTTTTTGGACCTGAGACCTGCACGCAGGCCTCGCGGACTTCTTCCGCGCTGAGTTCGAGGTTTTGCGATAAACGGGCGGCTAGGAGTTTCAACGCGCGCCTGCTTTTCAGCAGAATTACTGTGGCGCGTTTATATTCGGTATCCAGCAGTTGGCGAACCGCTTTCCTGAGCAATGGGTCATTTAGGCGCAGACTTTCCATTGCCCGGCTCCCCGTTCCCATGTCCGTCAGCAACCCATCTCCAAAACCAAAGCTTCGGTCGCGAAGCCGGTTGCGACTACGAGATCGGCCGACGCGTCGTTATCCGAGGCTACAGGGTGCAAGTGGATACCGTCGCCGTCGGTCTGAACTTCTCAGCTATCGTCTTCGCAACTCTCCGGGCTGGGGACCGAGAGACTGTTTTGGCGTTTGAGGCTGCTACGCGTCTGATACCGGAGGTTGTTCAAGCCCAAAGGCTGTTTGGAGAGCCAGATTACATGCTCCACGTTGTAACCTATGACCTGGTAACGTTCCAAAAGCTCTACGACGACCGACTGTCGGGCATGCCAGGCGTCCAGCGTCTTGCATCGACGCTCGTAATAAGGACGTGGTGCTAAATCGTCCACTTCCACTGTTGTAACCTTGGCCCAGAGCAGCCTCGCGTATGACATTCGTTCAGGCAATTTACCTGAGTCGTGCGGTCGTCTGTTGGTAATTTCCATGCCCTTCAAGGCTGCGTATTTTCGAGTCCAATATTTACTGACAAGGTGCGAGCGGCGCACCGCTTACACGTCTAATGAGCATGGTGGCAACAAGAGTCGCCAAGTTTTGCGCGGGATATCGAGCCCGGTGTCGAGGGCGCTTATGCTGATATTTCGATACTATCTGGTAGCGGTCGCCCTGTGGCACGCCACTGGACGATCGCATCATGGGCAGCGTCCAGCAGCAGAGCAACTTCATCGGCCGAACGCCCTATGGAGCTAGTCAGGTATCCGGCGATTTCCTCTAGGTGGAAGCGAAGGAGGCCTCGATAAATTCGAACGATCGCCGTATGTCGTCTTCGAGGGTTGCGCTCTCTTGAACCCTCGGACTGGTGCATTCGAATGAAAATGGCCCCTGATACCCTGCCTCCAGAAAGGCGGAGATCTGATCGAGGGTTCCGCAGCGGTCGCCGCGATCAACAAGGATGCGGTGCGCGTCAAGCGTCTCGTCTAGTTTGCGCTGCGGATCGGATATTCCCGAAATGTGAACCGTCGCGGTATATTCAGGATAAATCCGTCCGCCACCAGCGATTACATGCTGGAAGGTGTCGTGCACGAGCTTGAACTTCGTTAGCCCGCCCACAGCTTCAATGGCTTCAACGAGTTCCACCTTTTCCTTTAGTGACGAGGATGCAAAGCCAATCGGCTCGATCAGAGCCAACAGGTTATGGCCGTCGAGCATCGGGAGAATCTCGCGCATGACTCTGCACAGAACTTTTTGCCGCGCACCGTCTTCAGTGTATTTTCCGTCGACACGCGGGATCAAGCTGAAGGTCTCCGCACCGCTTTCGGCGGCGGCATCGATAAGCGCTTCTATGGCATGCGCTCTTTCCGCCGACCAATCGTTGAAGGGATAGACCTCGCTGAGCCCCAAAAGCCTCAGGCCTCTCTCCCGGGCCATAGCTCCGGCTTCACGAGGAGAAATCCCGTCGAAGAGGCCTCGACCAAGATCGTTGCGAGGTTCCACACCCACACAACCAAGCGTCTTGGCCAAGTCAAGGAACGCTTCATAAGACAGGTGCGGTGCAGTTTTCTGATTGAGCGCTCTTTTGATCACTTCGCATCGCGCTCCATGATCCACTCGACCTCTGGAGCGGGAACGAAGCGCCATTTGCGCAGCGGTCCGGCCATAACGTTGAGATAATACATTTCGAAGCCGTAGGGCGCGCCGCAAGGATGATGGCCGCGCGGAACGAGGACGACGTCGCCGTCCTTGACCGCCATCGTCTCGTCGAGCCGGCCGTCATCGGTGTAAACGCGCTGTATTCCGAACCCGGACGCGGGGTTGAGGCGGTGATAGTAGGTCTCTTCGAGATAGGTGATCCGCGGAAAGTCGTCCTCATCGTGGCGGTGGCTTGGATAGGACGACCAGTGCCCGGCTGGCGTGAAGACTTCCGTCACGAGGAGGCTGTCGCAATAGTCCTCGTTCTCCATGGCGATGTTGTTTATGTGGCGGGTATTCGTGCCCTTGCCGCGCGCAGTCAGCGAGATTCCGTCCGGACCGATCCGGCGCGCGGAGTGGCCGCCTATGCCAGGTGCTGAACATATGGCGATGATACAATCGGTCTCAGCCGCGGCCTTCCACTCATTGCCGTTCGGCACATAAAGGCAATGCGGCGGCGTCTTCTCGAAGACGTTCATGCGGTCGCCGAGGAGACCCCAATCCTGCCCCGCCGCGGATAGCTTGGCTTTCCCTTCAACCATTACCAGGATGACCTCCCGGTCTGCCGTCTTACCGTCCGCTACCTCGCCCTGTCGCAGACGATAGAGCGAGAAACCGACGTATCGCCAACCTGCGGACTGCGGCGTGATCTCGTGGACCTTGCCATGGGTGCCGAATGGCTTTCGCAGAAGGTCAACCATGCCGGTGCTCCTTAGTTGAACGTCCGCTGATCGCGCGCATTCTGGTTATAGTGCTCACGCGCACGCTCAAGGCGTTCGGGACCGCCGGCCTGGGGCACCGCGACATCCCACCAGTGACCACCCGCCCCTGTGCCAGGAACGGCATCTGTATCGATCACAATCACTGTCGGTTTCGTACGCGAACGCGCTTCGGCGATTTTCCTCTCGAGGTCGGCAATGTCTGCTGCCTTTTCTGCGTGGGCACCCATCGAGCGGGCATGGCCGACGAAGTCCAGCTCAGGCATGTCTTCGATATTGCTGTCCTTGTACATGTTGTTGAATTCGGCTCCACCGCACTCGATCTGTAGGCGATTGATGCAGCCGTAACCACGATTGTCGGTCAGGACCACCGTGAATGGGACACGACGCATGACGGCCGTGGCCAGTTCCGAATTCGCCATCATGTAGGAACCGTCGCCAACGAAGCAGATAACCTCCTTGTTCGGAGCAGCCAGCTTGATACCCATGGCGCCGGCCACCTCGTAGCCCATGCAGGAATAGCCGTATTCCATATGGTAGCCGCCCTTCGCGGACTGCCAGAGAACCTGCAGGGCACCAGGCATCGTGCCGGCAGCGCACATGACCACGGTTTCGTCGGTAGCAACCCTTTGGACGGCGCCGATCACCTGCGCATCGGTTGGAAGATGGTTCGTTCCACCGGCCGCGGGCGCCGCCGTGACGGTCTTGACAGATTCATGCCAACGGCTGCGAGAGCCGGCGTCGAACTCCCGCGCTCTGTGATCGCCAAGAAGAGCAGAGAGTTTCTCCAGCGTGACGCGCGCATCACCGACGACAGGCGCTGCACCGTGCTTCGTCGCATCGTAACCGTGAAGGTTGATCGAGATGAGCTTTCGTCCGTTGTTCTTGAAAAGCGCCCAGGATCCGGTGGTGAAATCCTGAAAGCGCGTGCCAACACCAATCACGAGATCCGCGTTTTCGCATAGACGGTTGGCGCATTCCGAGCCGGTAACCCCCGGAGATCCGAAGTTGAACTCATCGGTCCAGGCGTTACCGCCCTTCCCCGCTTGCGTTTCGACGAAAGGAATATTGTGCTGTCTCGAGAAGGCCGCCAGCGTATCGTCTGCATCCGAATAAAGAACGCCGCCACCAGAGATGATCACCGGGTTCTTGGCGGCACGGATCAAGGTTGCGACGTCCTCAACCTCGCGCGGATCGGGCTCGGGACGGCGGATGCGCCAGACCTTCGGCTCGAAGAAGCTTTCCGGATAGTCGAATGCATCCGCCTGCACATCTTGGCAGAACGCGAGGCAGACGGGGCCGCAGTTTGCAGGATCGGTCATGACAGAAAGCGCCCGTGGAAGCGCAGTCAGAAGGTGTTCCGGTCGAGCAATACGATCGAAATATCTGACGACGGGCTTGAAGGCATCGTTAGCGCTGATCGTGCCGTCGTCGAAGTCCTCGATCTGCTGGAGGACAGGGTCCGGCCGGCGATTTGCAAAGACATCACCGGGAATGAACAACACCGGCAGACGGTTGACATGCGCAAGCGCGGCCGCCGTCACCAGGTTGGTGGCTCCCGGTCCGATGGACGAGGTCACAGCATGGGCGCGCTTTCGCCGCTTGGTCTTGGCGTAAGCGATGGCAGCATGCGCCATTGTCTGCTCGTTCTGGCCACGCCATGTCGGCAGGGCATCCCCAATGCCATGCAGGGCTTCGCCGAGACCTGCCACGTTTCCGTGGCCGAAGATTGCCCAAACGCCTTCAATGAAGCGCTCGCCGTCTTCTGTCATCTGCACCGAAAGCCACTTTACGAGCGCCTGTGCTGCCGTAAGCTTGATTGTCTTTGTCATGCTGCCTTCTCCCGCGCGGCTAACCGCGCCTTATCCCAGATCGACGCCAGGCGCCCATAACGCTTCGCCATCTCCTCGACGGCGGCCGCGTCTTCGATCTCGTCCTTCATCCAGGCGCGCGCGACATCGCCAAAGATGGTTCGCCCGACGGCAAATCCACGCACAAGCTCGAAACTCGCCGCCACCTCAAAACTCGCAACGAGCTCCGCCTCTGGAGCATCAAGGCCAAGCACGACAATTCCGCGGGTGTATCGGTCATTCTGTTCGATTGCGGCTATCGTATTTGACCATGCCGCAGACGTTTTCATCGGTTCCAGTTTCCACCAGTCAGGGAAAACGCCGATGTCGTAGAACTGCTGGATGAGTATAGCGGTCGTCTCGTCGTTGACCGGCCCGACCTTTGACGGGATAATTTCCAGCAGGAACTCCAGATTGTTGCGCCGTGAGGCCTCGAACAATCGATTGACGGTTGCTTCCTGGTCGGCGCGCGTCTGGGCATCGTCATCAGGATGGCAGAAGCACAATACCTTCACAACATTGTCGCGTGCCCATTCGCTTAAGCCGCCATAATCGCTGCCGAGCTCGGGCTCCAGCGTCAGTGGGCGGGACCCAGGCCATTCACAGGGCCGCCCAATCCAAAGGCCGCTTCCCGAGGCCGCGTGCAGGGCCTTTTTGCCGATGCGGTTATCGCAAAGGATGCCATAGCCGGGCCGGCCAGCCTGGACTTGAAGCGCTGCCTGAAGGCAGAGTTCCTTGAAGGCGCCGCCTCGTTCCAATGTGTAGCCTGGGATTTGCTCGAGCTGGATTCGATGGTCGAAGGCGAATACCCGGTAGTCCCGCCAGTCTTCCCCGTGATTGCGATGGCGATTGGTGGACCAATGGATTTGCTCGACGGTCGTATCGTTGCGCAGATCTGCTCGCTGGATACCTCGTTGCAGGAAAAACTCCAGCTCCGTCAATGACGGATAGGCGGGTGTGCAGCCGTGCCGCGAGACAGCAAACGCGCCGCATGCATTGGCGTATTTGAGCGAAGTCGACCAACCTTCCCCATCGAGCCAGCCCTTCAATAGGCCGGAGAAGAATCCATCGCCCGCACCGAGGACGTTGAAAACCTCGATCGGGAAACCTTCCCCCGAGATGCCATCGTCCAGACTGTCAGGGATGTCGCCCTCAAAAGCGACAGCCCCTTTGGCGCCTCGCTTCAGGACAAGTGTGGCAGACGCCACCGCACGGACTGCCCTCAGGGCCGCGACAGTGTCGGTCGCCCCACCCGCGATATGGAATTCCTCTTCGGTACCAACAATCAAATCGAAGAAATGCAATGTCGACTGAAGTTTTTCGGTGACCTCACGGCTGGCGACAAAACGACTTTCACCGTCACCATGACCGGCCACGCCCCACAGATTAGGCCGGTAGTCGATATCGAGCGCGGTCTTGGCACCGCTATCTCGCGCGAAGCCGAGCGCCTTGAGAACAGCAGCCTCGGTGCGAGGATTTGACAAATGCGTACCTGTTACGACGACAGCGCGTGCCGAGGCTATGTAGTCCTGCCGGATGTCGGTCTCGCGAAGCGCCATGTCCGCGCAATTTTCGCGGTAGAAGATCAGTGGGAACGTGTCTTCGTCGCGTATGCCGAGCAAGACGAGTGCGGTCAAACGCTCCGGATCGTTGACGACGCCAGTAACATCCACACCTTCACGTACCAATTGTTCACGGATGAAGCGACCCATGTGCTCGTCGCCGACACGCGTGATCAATCCGGATTTCAGGCCGAGCCTGGCTGCTCCGCAGGCAATGTTCGTGGGGGAGCCGCCGATGTATTTATTGAACGAGCCCATATCTTCCAATCGGCCACCCACCTGAAGACCGTAAAGATCGACAGAGGAACGGCCAATCGTAATAACGTCGAGTGGTTTCATTTCGGATCTCCCTCCTCAGAATCCGGCGCGCGCCAGGAACTCCCGGCTGGCTGCCAGATCATCGAGAATGCTGGCCATATTGCGCGGATCGCGCTCTTGTTCGATGGTGATGTAGCCGCCGTAACCGAGTTCGGTCAGAAGCGCGCGGACGGACTGGTAGTCGATCGATCCGCGACCTATCGGGCACATGACGCCCTTGGCACAGGCATCGAAGAAGCGGATGTGTTCTTTCATAACCTCCGCATAGACCTTGGTGTCGATGTCCTTGAAATGGATGTAATCGACGCGATCCCAGTAGTGCCGAAGCGTGGTGACAGGATCCATGTCGGAATAGGCCATATGGCCGGTGTCCAGGCAGAGTCCTGCGAGATCGGCAGGGATGTCGTCTACAACTCGCCGTAGCTCATCGGCGAACTCAATATATCCACCCGCATGAGGATGGATGGTTGCACGCACGCCGTATTTGTCGCGCGCGAGCGTCGCGACGGCACGGATATTGTCGATCATGCCCTGCCATGCGCCTTCGCCAAGACGGGGTGCCCGATCAGAATGGCCCGCCGCATAGTCGCGCTCATCATGCCCCCAATCCATCACGGTGAGATAGGGCGCCGCATAGCGTTGACCCGAATGCGTTTCAGGCTTCGGTAACTGGGTGATCAGCGCGCAGATCTCGTCCGTCTGGCGCAGAAGATTGTCTCGGTTCGACGGGGCGACAAGGTCGTCGAAAATTGTACCGGCGACGATCTTTAAGGCGCGTTTGTCGAGCGCTTTGGAAACCTGCCCGAGATCCAACGGCAAGTAACCGTAGGGTCCGAGCTCCAACCCGCCGAAACCGGCCGCCTTCGCCTCGTCGAGCACCTTTTCCCAGGCAGGAAGATGCGGATTATTGACATCATCGACCCCCCAGCAGCAGGGCGCAGTTGTTATAGTGATAGAATTGCGCATCAGGTGTTCGCCATGATTGTCTCGAAGGTAAATGAACGGTGGAATGGTTCGTAAGACTCGAGGAAGCGCTGCGTATGCTCCCTTAGCAGGTGTTCCGCATAAGCCTGCTCATCTCTCCAGCACTCGATAAAGACCAGCCGGTTCGGATTGTCCGTGCAGGTAAAGCAGTCAAAGGAAAGACAACCGTTCTCAGCTCTCGTCGCTGATTGTGCCGCCGGGGCGCGGGCGAGAATTTCATCCCGCGTCCCCGGAGCAAGCTCGATCGTGACGATGAACTTGTACGGTCCTGTCATCGGCTGATCGTGGCCTGAAGCGCGTCGATGGACGATTGGATGCCGGCGTCCGTCGACATGGTGAAATCTTCCATTTCGAGGCTTACCCACCCGTTGTAGCCAACCATGCGAACAACGGAGAAGAATTCCTTCCACCATTGCAGATCATGTCCGGCTCCGACGGCGACATAGTTCCACGTGCGGTTGGCCACGTCCGTGACATCCTTGAGTTCCAAGAGGCCGTTGACGTCGGCAAGCCCGCGCTCGATGCGCGTGTCCTTGCCGTGGCAATGATGGATCGCGCTTCCGAGCGCGCGCGCCGAGACGATCGGGTCGGCGCCCTTCCAGAAGAGATGGCTGGGATCGAGATTCATGCCGACGGTAGGGCCGACCTCGTTGCGCAGACGGAACAGCGTCTCCGGATTCCAGACGAGCATCGCCGAGAAATTCTCCAGGGCGTACTTTTCCACGCCGACTTCCTTGGCGAGCTTCACAAGGTCGTGCCAGAGCGGAAAGGCACGGTCTTCCCACTGGTAGCGATCGCGCTCTGGCATCTCATCGGGCCAGCTCTTAGTATAAACCAGCCAGTTCGGAACCATGTCGCCAGGAGCGGCTTCCGGCAGGCCGGACATTGTGACGATGGTCTTGACGCCGATCTCACCAGCAAGTCGGATCGTCTGCTCCATCTCCTTGCGGTGACGCTTACCCATATCGCCGGGGTCCAGCGGATTCGCCGAGCAATTCAGCGCGGCAATCTCAAGGCCGCGTGCCTCGATTTCCTTCAGCTTGGACTTGAGCAGGCCCTCGTCGGCGAGCAGCTCGTCGGCGCGGAAATGGGGCGCGCGAGACCAGCCGCCGCCGGTCATTTCGATGCCTTCAACGCCAAGCTTTACGCATTTGTCGAGCATGTCTGTAAAGGACAGGTCGCCCATCACGTCGGTGCATATAGAAAGTTTCATGATTTCTGGCCTTCGAGTGTTCAAGAAAATTGGGGACGCGTCCGGGAGGAAGTGCGACGCGCCCCCGAGGTGGAACTATTTGAAGTCGACCCAGGCGGCGCCGGCATCCGCCGAGCGGACGCAATTTTCCAGCCAGCGCACGCCTTCGGTTCCGGCCTTGATGCCCGGGTAGCGATGGGCCTTCAGGAAAGCCTCGTCGCCGCGGTTCTTCGCGTCGATGGCCTGAGCGATCCAGAGATAGATGTTCGACCAGCTGTCCCCGAGACCCTCCGTATGCAAGGCGCCCATACGGTCGGCTGCGAGGCTCTCAGCTTCGAGATAGGGCATGCCGTGATGCAGGATGCGGTTGGGCTCACCCTGAATGTCATAGAGCAGCTGGTCAGGATGTGAGTCGGACCATTCGATCGAGGCCTTGGAACCGACGAACCGGTAACGTTGCGACCCCATGTTGCCGGCATTGACGGATGACACCCAAAGACGTCCGCGTGCACCATTGTCGTAGTGCATCAGAACCGTCGCATGATCTTCCAGCGGTGCCCGGCTTGGGATGAAGGCCTTGCGATCGCAAAGTAGCTTCTCGACCTTGAGATCCGGCAGCACGACTTCGGAAAGATAGTAGAGATGCGTTCCGATATCGCCGAGAACAAAGGTCGGGCCGGCCGTCCTGGGATTGGTCCGCCACTTCACGGCTTCCGGTGCGCCGACGTCGTCACCCGCATTGAAGCCATGCGTATATTGAAGGTCGACGATGCGGATGTCGCCCAGCATGCCCTTGGCGACCATCGCCGCCATCTGATGCACCAGCGGATGTCCCGTGAAGCCGTAGGTCACGCCAACGATCAAGCCTCTCTCGTTGGCCAGCTTCTCGATTTGCTCGCATTCAGCGACCGTAAAGAACAACGGCTTTTCGCAAATGACGTGGATGCCGGCTTCGAGGCAAGCCTTGGTGATTTCGTAGTGCGTGAAGTTCGGGGTCGCGATTGAAACGACCTCGACGCCATCTTCGCGTGCCGTTTCATTCGCTATCAGTTCCTTGTAGTCAGCGTAGCACCGGTCCGCCTCTACGCCCAGGTTGACGCCAAAGTCACGGCCCCGAGCGGCTTCGAGGTCAAATGCGCCGGCCACCAACCGATAGGTGCCGTCACGCAGTGCGCCGGTGCGGTGTTTGTAGCCCACTTGTCCGGTACGGCCGCCACCGACCATACCCCAGCGCAACGGCCGTTCAGTCTTCTTTTCACCATTGATCATTTCATATCTCCTCGGCCCGATGCCGGTTTTCATGGCACAGCTTCGCCGTCCGGCGGTTGGGAGCCGGCACTGCTGCAAATCTCTCGTCAAATTGTGCGCGCTTTCGCGCGTTTGCTGCTTGGCTGAGCACCCGCTTTCGAAGAAGTGAGGGTGCAGACTTTTCAGCTCCGACTACGGCTTCCGATATTTCTCAACGTAGTTCTGCATCTCGTTGCACATGAACCGTCCGGATTCATCCGCCTTGTCTTCCCACGCGAACACACAGGAGGTCATGATGCCGTCGAAGCCGATTTCCGCGAGCGTGCCGAAGAAATCGTCCCAAGGCACCTCGCCCTGGCCGATGTTGAGATGCTGGTGCACCCGCGCCTGGGTGCCGGGCGGATTGAGGATGTAGCGAAGGCCCGAGCTTGCCTTGTGATTGAAGGTGTCGCCGACATGCACATGCGCAAGCACATCCTTCGCTTCCCTCAGCATCGCCTTGGTATCGTCACCGAAATAGAAGGTGTGCGGTGCGCAGTAGAGGAACTTGACGTTCTTCGAGTTGACCGTGCGGATGATATCAAGCGCCGGCTGAAGCGTCTCGCACCAGTCTTCCGGATGCGGCTCGACATTGAGCTGGATGCCTTCGCGTTCGAAGATCGGCACCAGTTCTTCCATGGAACGCCACCATGCGTCCTCGCAGGCTTCGATCATCGAGCCGGTGTGGCAGCAGTAGCATGACCCCTTGTCGGGATGCGGTCCGCGACCGAATTCGGAATTCATGGTGTCGACTTCCATCTCCACCGCGATCTCGATAGCACGCTTCCAGTGTTTGACGGCGGCCTGCCGCTCGTTCTCATCGTTGGAAGCCCAGCGATACATCGGCAGGATAGACGCAATCCCGACATCAGCATCCTTCAATGCCTTCTTGAAGGACTTTATCCGTTCAGGAAACACGCGCGGCGCCTTGAACCATTCAAGGAAATCTGCTCGTGGAGATAGCTCTATCCACTCGTATCCAAGCTCACGAACTTTCGCCGGCAAGTCCTCCAGCGACAGATGTCGATGCATGAAAGGGTCAAGTGCAATTTTCATGGGTCTTCCTCCCTGTTTGATCAGTTGGCCGTCACCGGTGGAGGATGACCCTCATGTGCCGCCATATAGTTTTCGACTTCGGCACCCAGGTTCGCTAGCGCCTCGCCACCTGCCATGAGGTCGGTGATCTCTTCGCGCGTCTTCTCTCCCTTTTGGAAGTTCGCCGCGACCGCTCCACGGATGAGGACAGCGAAGTGGTCACCGACGGCCATGGCATGCGTCACCTGGTGTGTGATGAAAATCACGGCAATGCCGCGCTTTTTCGCTTCCAGGACGATACGCAGGACGTGGGAAGCCTGCTTGACGCCGAGGGCTGCCGTCGGTTCGTCCAGGATCAAGACGCGCGCGCCGAAGTGGACTGCGCGGGCGATGGCCAGCGACTGACGCTCCCCGCCAGACAATCCGCCGATCAGCCGATCGCCGTCATCGATGCGCGTTATGCCGAATTCCTGTACAGCCTTGACCGCAACTGCGTTGGCCCTTTTACGATCGTATATTTTGAAGGGCCAGAAGCCCTTTGTAGGCTCTGCTCCGATGAAAAAAGAGCGACCTATGCTCATCAGGGGAAAGGTTCCGCCGAACTGGTGGACAGTCGAGATGCCCATCTGTTGGGCGTCGCGCGGCCCTTGGAAGTCGACCGGCTTTCCATCCATCAGAACCTCGCCGGTATTGGGCTTATAAACACCTGCCAGCGTCTTGATGAGGGTGGATTTGCCAGCACCGTTGTCGCCAAGGAGGCATAGTACCTCACCTGCATGGACCTTAAGCGAGATGTCATGGAGGACGTCGATTGGACCAAAAGACTTGTTGGCGTTCCTGAGTTCAAGAATTGGAATGCTCACTGTTGGCCTCCCTTCTTCTTCTTCGGTGAATAGGTCAGTGCCATGATGCGGAACGTGTTATTCATCAACACGGCCAGCAGCAGCATGACGCCGATAATCAAGCTCGACCAATTACGATCAAAAGTCGTGAAATAGATTCCCTGGTTGACGATCGCGAATGTGACCGTGCCGAGGAAAATCCCGACGATCGAACCAAAGCCACCCGTTAGCAGAACTCCGCCAACCACAACCGCAATGATGGAATTGAAGATAAAGGTCATGCCCGCAGATACCTGCGCAACATTGAAGAGGATGGCCTGACACATTCCGATGAAGGCTGCACTTACCGATGAAAGCACAAAAAGTGTCACTGTAAGCTTGTCCGTCGGAATACCTGCGTTCCGTGCGCTGACGCGGTCGCCGCCCATGGCGAAAACCCAGTTCCCGAAAGGCGAAAAGTGGACGTAGAAGATGTAAAGTGCCGTCAGCGCGATCCACCAGAAAATCGTCTGCTGGAAGCTGCCGCCGACAAAGGAGCCGAAGATCGATTTTGCGATTGCGCCGGACTCAGCTGGACCGAGCGCCACGCTTGTTGTCCCCGTCAGCAGCACGGAAAAGCCCAAAATCAAGCCCTGTACGGCAAACAGTGTGCCTAATGTCACGATGAGCGATGGCACAGCAGTCCGAATGACGAGAAAGCCGTTGATCAGGCCAATCACCAAGCCGAGGCTCAACGCCCCCACAATGCCCAGCCAGATTGGCATGTCGTAGTGACCGGAGATAATCGCCACCGTGAGCGCGCCCGCAGGGATCATCGCACCGATGGAAATATCAAGTTCGCCGGAAATCATCAGCAACCCGACAGGGAATGCAATGATACCAAGGTTAGCCGCAACATTGAGCCAGCTTGCAGCACCGGCAGGCTTCAGGAACTCGATGCTTCCGAAGACTACGAAGAAGATGAGCACGAAAACCAGGCCGAGAACGGCGCCGGATTCGGGGCGTCGTATAAGATCGCCCAAGAACAAGTTTTTCACGTAATTCACTCCCAGAGTTGGCGGCAGGCTGAACGAGCTGATCCAGCGCTAGCGAATGCACCCGCCGATCCGCCGACAACGCGTCAGGGATCGACGTGAAACATTAATTCGCGGTCAGCGCGCGCCTTTCGAGACGCCGGTCAACGTTGCGTCGATGTTGGACTTATCGACGATGCTCGGACCGGTGAGCACTGGGGACGTCGGAAGATCAGTTCCGAAGTCTATTGCAGAAGCCAAGAGCGTTACGGCTAGGAGCGACTGGAGGTAGGGCTGTTGGTCGATTGCGAAACCTTGCGTACCGCCCTTGATGCGATCGAGGCCCGACTGGTTAAGATCGAAGGTTCCGAGAAGCGCGGTTTCGGTCTTTCCGGCTTGTTGAATACCGATCGCGGCCGAGTCGGCGTCGCCAGCCGAGATCGTGATGACGCTGTCGATCGTGGCGTCTTGAAGGAGCGTCGCCTTGATGGCTTCGGCCACAGCGGTGGCGTCGCCGAAGCTCGTTGCCGGCAATGGCAGTTGCTTGCCGACACCGCCTGCTTTGGTAATACCGTCGATGACGCCCTTGCAGCGCGCCTCGAGATTGGCGGCTCCCGGTACCGTGTTCACGCAGAGCACGTTCTTTTTGCCATTCTTGAAGAAGTATTCGCCGCCAGCGACGCCCGCGAGATATTCATCGGAGCCGACATAGTTGATGGCACCGAGTTCCTTGGCCTTGTCGATCCCACCGGCATTCATCAAGATGACCTTGATGCCGGCCGCGACCGCTTCCTTGATTGCCGGATCCTCGCCCTCGGGAACCCAGTTCGGAATGACCAGACCATCGGCCTTCTGGCTGATTGCCGTCTGAATGAGCTGCACGACGTCAGGAGCGAAGTTGTCGTAAGTCTGAAGACGCAGGTAGTTTACCTTGCCGCCGTTGGCCTCGACGACCAGCCGCGCATCATCAACGCCCTTCTTGATGAGATTCCAGAATGCGTCGTCGTTCTTGCCGCCAACCACGGCAATATTGGCTGCCATAGCCGATGGCACAGTGAATGCAACGACCGCGGTTGCGAGCAACCCTGCGCAAAATCGCTTAATTCCCTTCATAACTTCTCCTCCCGTTTCCCGTCGTCCCGAAGGACTGAATGCGTTTGATCTATAGCCCGCGAGATGCCAAAATGAAATTGCATTGACATGTCGAAGTATATAATGTTCCAAAACATTCCATTCACGGATGACACATGCGAGGACGCAGATGAACAGACCGACAATATCTGATCTGGCGAATACCGCCGGTGTCAGCCTTTCAACGGTCAATAGGCTTCTGCACGGAACAGGGACCGTGCGGGATGATACGGTCGACCGAATCCTCCAGGCCGCGGACAAGATTGGATTTTACGGCTTAGGCGCGTTGCGACAGCGCAAACAAGATAACCTGCCTCATCGCCGGTTCAGTTTTCTCATGCAGCAGTCGCACAGACCGCTTTATCAGTTATGGGCCGAGGGGCTTAAAGCGGCAGCCCAGAGAAGGATCGACGCCGTCATCGAACCGGAGGTCATATTTGAAGACGATTTATCTCCGGAAGCGGTCTCTGCGAACCTGCTGCAGATTGGTCAGACTGCAGATGCCGTCGCAATCATAACAGCGGATCACCCCCTGGTAAGCCAGGCAATTGACGAGTTGCGTGGCAAGGGTGTTCCCGTGGTTGCATATGTTACCGATTTGTCGGCCGCGAGCCGCGCTGGCTTTGTCGGCACCGACAATTGGAAAAGAGGAAGGACAGCTGCCTGGTTTATCAGCCAGACGGCCGATGAGCCCGGAAAGGTGTTTCCTCTGGTTGGTAGCAACCGCTACCAGTGCCAGGACATCGCTGATGCCAGTTTTCGGTCATATATGCGAGAGAACGCTCCGGCTTTTCAGGTCAGCGACACGCTTCTTACACACGAGGTGCCTGAAAACGCCTATGAGATCGTACGGGGTTTGATTGCGCAGGAACCTGAGATCAAGGGCATTTTCGTCAACGGCGGCGGTATTTCGGGCGTGTTGCGCGCCATGCGCGAGCTCCCGCCAGAGCGGCAGGGCAAGATTCGCATCGTCTGCAGCGACGTGGGACCCGAAACACGCAAAGGGTTGAGCGAAGGCCTGATCACAGCGTCGTTGTGCCATCCCCTCGACAAGATGCCGGGGGAACTCATCGATGTCATGCTGCGATTGATCGAGCGCCGGGACACGCCCTCCATCGAACAGCGCATCGTCCCGTTCGACATCCTTACGCCGGAGAGCATATGGACGTAGTCAACGAATGCCATTCACAAGCGTGAACAGCCCGCACCAGCGTGACTCGATACTGGCCTGCTTCGAGCTCCATCCGAACCGAGATCGAAGCCGGAATGACCTCGACGCAGAAGCTCAGCCTCATTGGTCTCACCGCAGGTGATCGTCGCGCAAACTGAGCTGGGCCGCGGCGTGCTCGGCGTGGTGGATGGAGGCTCCACACCGCTGGGTGTCGAAACCGACGCAGACATAGCATTCCGATGATGACGATCACGGCGAAGGAACTGGACCTGTGGGGCTCCTTCCGGTTCCGAGGAATTCGCCGTTGCCGTGAAGCTGATGCAGGGTGGCCTGATTGACGTCAAGTCGTTGATCACCCACACACTGGCGCTGTCGGATGCACTCAAGGCCTTCGAGATTGCCTCCGACAAGGGGCAATCGATGAAAGCGCAGATCGAGTTTAGCTGATATGCGAAGCGACAGACCGCTTCGGGAGGAAACATGAGCATCCAACTCTTCGACCTGTCAGGCAAACGCGCCCTCGTCACGGGCTCCTCGCAGGGCATCGGCTTTGCGCTTGCGCGGGGCCTGGCCGAGGCAGGCGCCGAGGTCATCCTCAATGGGCGCGACGAGGAAAAGCTGAAGGCGGCCGCCAAAAGCCTCGGGGCAAGGCATACACTTGCCTTCGACGCCACGGATCATGATGCGGTGCGGGTGGCCATTGACACCTTCGAGGCGGAAGTCGGCGCAATCGACATCCTCGTCAACAATGCCGGAATGCAGCACCGCACGCCGCTGGAAGATTTTCCGGCTGATGCCTTCGAGCGGCTCTTGAAGACCAATGTTTCGACCGTCTTCAACGTCGGTCAGGCGGTTGCCCGCCACATGATAAAGCGCGGTTCCGGCAAGATCATCAACATCGCCAGCGTGCAGACAGCGCTCGCTCGCCCTGGCATTGCACCCTATACGGCCACCAAGGGCGCGGTCGGTAACCTGACCAAAGGCATGGCGACCGACTGGGCGAAGTACGGTCTGCAATGCAACGCGATCGCACCGGGCTATTTCGACACGCCGCTGAACGCCGCACTCGTCGCTGATCCGACCTTTTCCGCCTGGCTGGAAAAGCGCACGCCCGCCGGCCGCTGGGGTAAGGTCGAAGAACTCGTCGGCGCCTGCATCTTCTTGTCTTCGGACGCCTCCTCCTTTGTCAACGGACACGTGCTCTATGTCGACGGCGGTATCACGGCTTCACTCTGAGGCGCGCCGCCGCTTCCTTCTCATTTGTCATCTCGAAGCTTACGTCTGAGACGGCGGTTTGGGGTTCCTGTTGCCTTGCATATGTCCACGGCAGCCGCGTAACTCCGGTGTACCGCTGTTTTGGTGCCTCTTTTTTGATCGGTCCGATTTATCGAGCGCATGAAGCCCCGTGGATTGAGTTTTCAAAGAGTTCAAATATTCTATGGCGCGCCCGACAAGAAAAAGTGTTTCAAAATTAGAAGTATACTGCGTCCAACTTAGGGATTGACTGCATGCTCATCTATTCCGACGAGAATATTGAAGTACTTCACCGCGCGGGATCATCGCCTTATCTTCTTGTCACCTTTAATGAGATGGACATGCAGGCCAACGGCAGTCGGTTCTGGGCGCAACGGTTTTGCGAAAAAGCCGACATTGCCGCGCTCGGCTTCATCAGCCGGCGGCCTAATTGGTTTCCGGCAGCGAGCATCGTTAAGGCGGTCGACGCGGCGCAACCCATTTTGCGTGCCGCGCCGGAGCGTGTCCTCTACGGTCATTCACAGGGCGGCTATGCGGCGCTGCGTTATCGTCGGCGCTTCGATGCGACCGTCGCCATCGCCTTCTGCCCGCAAGCCTCGATTGACCCGAATGCAGTACCGTTCGATCGCCGGTTCACGCGACATTTCTCGCCCAAGCTCCACACCAATATGGGGATCGCCCCCGACCAAGCGGCCGGCCGCGGCTATGTCTTTTTCGATCCGTTCCATTCGGTCGATCGCCGGCACGCGGAGCAGATCGCGGCGCTCCAAGCAGAGACGCGGCTCGTTCCGGTCCATATGACCGGACATGGCACCGTCCGTGCCTTCATTGGAACAGCGCGGGCTCTTTCGCTCATCGACGCTTGCCGAGCGGACAACGTCACGGGCCTACGGGAACTTGCCCGCGTGGTTCGTGTCGCCGCACCCATGAGGCCCTACCAAATCGCGGTCTCGGCAATCGCTCGCCATCCCGCTTGCGCCGACCGGTTGCAGGCTCGCTTTGGCGAGGGTTTCTCGCCCGTGGAGCGCGTTAATTTCCTTTATCATCGGGCCAACCGTCACATCCGCGACAGTAAACTCGCTACCGCGCGGGAAATGCTTGCCGAGGCCGTGGCACTTCAGCCGGCCAATCTCGGTTTTGTTCGCCGGCTCGAGGAGCTTGATAGCCGTATAGCCCGAGCTCGCGACGTGGCAATTTCTGGATGAGGTGCATTTATGAGTTCATCCTTACAAAAGATCGGCATCGCCTATGACGATGGCGACAAGGAAGCCGCAAAGACTGGCCGTTGCCGAACCAAATAGGCTTGAAGCGGCCGTGCTTGCAGCGTTTTGTCGCTAGTCAGTTCATTGCCGCCTTCGGGCGGCTATTCCTTTGGAGAGATCCTGCTGCGGCTGAACTTTTGATCGAATTTGGCGGCGTTAGACCACCACACGTGCCGCGGCGGCCACCGCGTCCCACTCCGCCAGAACCCGTTCCTGGGTGAACCGGCGCGCGCTTTGTTCCGCGCTGCGTCCAAGGTGGTATCGCAGCAGCGGATCCCGCAGGATCCTTCCAAGGGCCGTCGCCAGGGCGTCGATATCTTCCCGTGCGACCAGGATTCCATCTTCGCCATCGCGGATCATTTCCTCGGGCCCCCATTGGCACCGAAACGACACGGTGGGAATTCCGGCGGCCATCGCCTCCAGCAGCACGATCCCCCATCCCTCATAGCGAGACGAGAGCACGAACACGTCGGCCGTCTCCACCCATTCTCCTGGCCGCTTCGTGACGCCAGGCATGCTCACCCGGTCGGCAAGACCAAGCCGGTTCCTTTGCGCCTCAAGGTTTGCCCGCTCCTCCCCTTCCCCCCAAATGCGCAAATGCCATTCCGGCAAATCCGGCGCGATTTTGGCGAATGCCTCGAGCAGCAGGTCGAAGCCTTTTTGGTGGGTCAGGCGTCCGACGGCAGTCAACGTGTTATCCTGTCGTCTCCTGTTCCAACCCGGCGGCAGATCGGATGCATTAGGAACGACCCAGCCACGCTTGCGCATGATGGGTGGAAAGGTTTCGAGCGCCCCGCGCGTCATCGTGACCAAGCCGAAGGCGCGCGGGTAGAGCCATCGCTGCAATCGCTTCCAGCCGCGTCCAACGGGCTGCAGTTCGGGATTGTTGCGCTCGGAAACGATGATCGGCACACCAAGCCGCCAGCCCGCGAGCAGTGTGAGAACGTTTGTTCGCGTGAGGAAACTGAGGATGAAGGTCGGGCGGGACGCTCGAAGCGCGGCTGTAAGCTTTCGCATCCTGCGAAACGCCATCAGACCGGAATGAAGGTTCGATCGAGGCCGCCCGGCCCCGCCGAGCCGCCAGATATCGATATGCGGATCGATCGGATAATATGCCTCCGAAGTCGGGGCCTCGAAAGTAATGATGGTTACCTCATGCCCTTGCCGTGACCAGTGATTTGCCACCAGGCTAACGACATGCTCGGTACCGCCGGCGCCGAGTGCCGGCACGACGATCGTGGTTCTGGTCGTTTTCCTGTCTGGATGGTCGTGCGCGCCACAATACGGGCTCGTTGCCATTCGTTGATGTTCCCCGTCGCGTTCCACACGTCCTCGGTCAAATAGATGATGGTTGGTACATTCCTGATCGCTGTTTCAGTATATTATGTTTTAACCGCTGCCGCGACGGCTTCATCGCGCCGTCAGGGGATGCCGATGAGCAGTATTTTGCAGCGTGTCACGGGCGCATACGAAGCGTGTCCGGCTGACCTCTCATGCTGCGTTGGCGGACGCGTTACTCGTTTCCTCGCCGAAAATCCGGCAGAACCTGGTTTCGGTTCATTCTGTCCCGAGCAACAGCTACACCGTATCCTCGCACTTGCCGATCGCAGCTCTCGGCAAGTGCGAAGGAGCTGCTGGTCCATACAGGCCCCGACTTGCGCTCCAGCTGACCACGCGGTCACTTCGTAGCGCCCGCGACGACGTTCCTGACAACGTCGGCGATCGTCCTCATTGCCTGCGCGTCGAAACTGGGGTCCACCAGAAAGGCCAAGCTTGTTTCTCCGAGAGACCTGGCGACCGACAGTCGGTGCGCCGGCACCATGCCTAGGTTGATGAATGCCTGTTCCCGATAGATTTCCGAGCAACTGCCACTAAAACACGGCACGCCGCGGCCATTGATCTCCGTCACAAGCCGATCCCGGTTCCATCCGTCGCGCAGCATTTCTGGCTTCACGAAACTGTAGAAGCGATACCACGCATGGACGAACTCCGGCGGCGGCATGGGGGTGCGAAGCGCCGACAGGTCCTTGATGGCGTCGTGAAGGATCGCTGCGTTCACAGCACGGATATCGTGAGTGTCGGCAAGCGTGGCAAGCTGCGCCGTCCCGAGCACTGCCTGTATCGACGTCATGCGCCAGTTGGTGCCGATCGTCTCATGCAGCCAGCGGAACCCCGGGGGATGCTCCGTCTTGAACACGGCATCGTAGCTCTTGCCGTGGTCCTTGCGGCTCCAGGCGCGTTTCCACATGGCCTCGTCGTTTAAGGCGATCAGGCCACCTTCGCCGCCCGTCGTAATGATCTTGTCCTGGCAAAACGAAAATGCGGCGATCTCGCCGAACGTTCCGACGGGGTGGCCTGCTATGGAGGCTCCGTGCGCCTGGGCGCAGTCCTCGACGACCCAGAGATCGTTTTCGGCCGCCAGCGCCATGATTGCCGGCATGTCGCAGGGCCAGCCGGCGAGATGAACCGCTATGATGCCTCTGGTCTTTTTCGACAGGCAGCGGCCGATCGTCTCTACCGTGATGTTCTGGCTCTCCTCGTCGACATCGGCGAACACCGCCCTACCCCCGGCCATGACCACGCAGGATGCGGAAGCTATGAAGCTCCTGGGCGTAACGACGACCTCGTCGCCGGGCTGCAGGTCGAGTGCATGAAGTGCCAGGTCAAGCGCGACCGTTCCGTTTGCAAGCGCGATCGCATGTCGCATGTCCAGATAATGTTCATAGGCCGCTTCGAAGGCGCGAACGTGAGGTCCGGTCCAGGCGTTGACCTCGCCGGTTCGCAGCACGTTGCAGACGTCTGCGATCTGCTGTTCATCGTAGATGGGCCATCGATGCATCTGTCTCCCCCGAAATCCACCTTGTCATGAGCGCGTCTGTGGCAGCATCCAACGAACAAGGACGAACGCTTCGGCCGCGTCGCTCATCACCGTCGCACCGCGCAATTGCGCCAGCGCCGACAGCGTTCTCGTCGATCGCTCGTGTGGCGGCGAGCGGATTTGGGACGCAAAACACTGCACCGCTTCGAGTTTTCTTTCGAAATAGCTGGAGATGTCGACGAAGACGTTCGGCGTGAAGCCTGGAGTCAGATAGGGCGCGTTCCAGTTAGTCTCGGACAGTGTTTCGTAGGCCAGTATGCGATGAGGGAAGCTTTCCTGGTGCGGTCGACTTGCCA
Source organism: Ensifer sp. 1H6 (assembly GCF_001976035.1). Classification (NCBI taxonomy): domain Bacteria; kingdom Pseudomonadati; phylum Pseudomonadota; class Alphaproteobacteria; order Hyphomicrobiales; family Rhizobiaceae; genus Ensifer; species Ensifer sp. 1H6. Next base: position 59,740 of record NZ_MOAI01000013.1, read on the forward strand.
CCAGCGCCGAAAGGAACGCCAGTTGATGATCCTTATGAATGTCGCCGGGAAATGGCAAAAGAACTGTCTCGGGAGATAGGAGACGAACGAGATCCGAGAGCGCGCTGTTGACGGCGGAATGCCCGGCCAGGTCGAGACCAGCCGCTTCGAAACCGAGCCAGAATGTTTCCTCCACGCCTAGCAATGCGTGGGCCTGATTGGCCTCCGTTCTGACTAGAGCGATGCTTTCCGAAGTGAAGGCGGGAGGCCGCCCCTCGGTTACGATCGCCACGAACACCCGCTCGCCTTCCGCGGTCAGTCGCGCGATCGTTCCGCCCGCCCCCAACACCTCGTCATCCGGGTGCGGGGCGATCACCAGGGTTCGGCCAAACGAGAGCGGAACAGGCAACGCGGGACCCTTCTTTGCCTTGGCGCGCTTGCTCATCGATGGCTTTCTCCTAGTGGTGCGAAAGGCGCAGCGGCGCCGTATCGTTCGGCGATATGACGCCGTGCCTCTGTCAGATGCCTGTCGTTCCGCTTCTCGCCGGCGAGCAGGGTGAGTACGGTCATGACGAGGATGCGCGTGTCGAGCCATCGATCAGCATGGTCGACATACCAGATGTCGAGCGCCAGTTTCTCCTCGTTCGACAGGAGCGTATTGCCGTTGACCTGCGCCCATCCGGTGATGCCGGGCAGTACCCGGCAACGGACCCGGCCGAGCTCACCGAATTCCGCGATGGTTGTGGGACCCAGCGGGCGCGGTCCGACGAAGGCCATCTCACCCCGCGCAACGGAGAGGAACTGCGGCAATTCGTCGAGGCGCGTGCGTCGCAGAAACCATGTCAGCCTCGTCGCGCGCAGATGGTCGGGCAATAGGTGTCCGTTCGCATCGCGACCTTCGCGCATGGTACGAAACTTGACGATGGAAAATGGCTTGGCTCCGAGACCGGCACGCAATTGTCGAAAGATGAGTGGCCAACCGAGTGTGGCGAACACAATCGCGGCCGCCAACAGCATCAACGGCAGGCAGAGGACAAGCAACACGCCGGCGATGAGAACGCTGTCTATCCGGCCATTTTCAGCTGGTACAGCTATAGGGCCCATATCGAGTGCATGTCGGCCATTCCGTCTCAATCCGCTCTCCGTCAGGTGTCTGTTCGGTCGGCAGCGCCGCCTTGACCGTGCTTGCTTACATGCCCGTTATTGCCACCACCAAGACGTCGCCGGGCAGCATTTCCGTTAAAGGGGAAGCCTCAATGCTCGCCGGCTTGCCGCCGACGGGGTTGCGGCGGATCTCGTAGGTGTAACTGATCTTGGATTTGTTCGCTTCATCGGCGCTCGCCGCTGCCATCAGCAGAATTTGCTCCTGGGCAGCTTGCCTGCTCGCGATCAGTTTCTTGATCTCCACGTCGCGCTCCTGCAGCTGCATGAGAATTTCCTTCTCGCGATCCGCCCCGAGCTTGGCGAACTGCAGCTTCATTTCGCTCAGCTCCCGCCGTGAACGGGCAAGCGTCGCGAAGGTCTCCAGCAACTGGGACTTTTCATTCGATGCGTTGTTCTTGGCCCGTGAAAGGTCGCTTTCGGTGTTGAGTTCACGCTTGCGTAGCGAGCTCACCCGCGCCAGGTCCTTTTCGTTGATGTCGACCACTTCCTTTTGTTGAACCACCAGCTGATCGAGGATGTCGATCGCGCCTTGCCCCTGGGTAATTCCTTCCGACAAAATGGCCGTCTGCGACTTGTTGGCGGCGAGATCGGCACTCAGGATCTTTTCCTCCACCTCGATAACCCCTTTGAGAGGTAGGTCGGTGAGGAATTCCTTGGCGACTTCCGGCACGTCCTTCAGGTCGATCTTCGCGCTGTTGTTCAGCTGCGCAACCAGGCGGGCAGCGTAAATCGCCTCATAGACGATCTGCGCGTCAGCTCCCTCAATCTCACCGCGAAGCCTTGCACGCGCCACGATCCGGTCGGATGGATTGACGGATGCGATCTGGGTGCCTCCAGCGAGACCCACGGCCTGCTCTACCGTCAGGCCGCTGTAGAAGGGGAAAGAACCGGGGGTTCGCACTTCGCCGAGAATGAAGATCGGACGAAACGTGGAGATGTTGAGCGAAAGCTTAGGATCAATCAGGATTTCCCGGGAACGGTACTCGGAGCGCAATTTTTCCAAGGCCGCCGTCACCGTCAACCCATCGATCTTGACGGATCCGATCAAAGGGAATTGGGCATCGCCGTCGCTCGAAATCGTTACCGTCACGGGAAGCTCGGCGTCGTCCAGGAAGTCGAAGGTGAGGATATCGCCGGTGGACAGCCGATAGTCCGCGGAAAGCCCTCCCCCCGCCGTCACACTAAGCAGAAAACACAGGATCGCTGCGAGAAGATATTTGGATATCCTTCTCGCAAGGCTCCGGTTGTCGAATGAACTCATGATTCCGGTCATGCGATTGCGCCTCTCAAAAGAAAAGACAACGCTCGGATATCGTATTGCCGGAGACTATATTCTGCCATTCGTCGAAGCGTCAAAGGATTTTGGTTGAAAATCAAAAGATGCGGTCACATTATAATACATATCCCGCGTGGGAGAGTAATTGCGATTTTTATTACCCTGATGGATTACCCCTAAAGAGTTACCGAGACTGTCCTTTTTCTCGCCGGCGCTCCCGGCATGTTCTTCTGGAACGCGTGCGTGACGATCCGCAAGAAACTACGACGCGCCATGAAGGCGTTCGGCGACATCGCGAGGCGGGAAAAGAGCCTGAAGGAGAGGCTGCAGGCGGTCGCTCATCTGATGGCCGGCAATTTCTTGGGCTCGATCATCGGGCTCGCCGGTTTTGCCTTGACCGCGCGCGCACTCGGTCCGACCGACTACGGCATCCTGGCGCTGTGCTTCGCCTTCATCAGGGCCGTTGAGCGGCTTGTCAGCTTTCAGTCCTGGCAGCCGCTCATTAAGTTTGGGAGCGAGGCCAAAGAGGCCGGGCGTAACGACGATCTGCGCGTCATCCTTAAGTTCGGGCTCCTGCTGGATGTCGCGGCCGCGATCGCCGGTTGCCTGATCGCAATCCTGCTGGTTCTTCTCGCCGCACCCTTCTTCGGCCTCTCGGAGCCGGTGAAAGGACTGGTACTCGTTTACTGCTTCGTCTTGCCTTTTCAGCTTTCGGGCATGCCGACCGCGGTCCTCAGGCTTTTCGGCAGGTTCACCTCCCTCGCCTACGGCCAGGTGATTTCGAGCCTCTTGCGCGTCATCCTCTGTTTTCTCGGTTACATCACCGGGGCTGGGCTGTTCGAATTCGCATTGATCTGGATGGCGGCGCAGATCCTGAGCGCCATCTCGCTCGTTGCATTTTCCTTGGTTGCCCTCAAGCGCGAAGGCTTGCTTCACGGGCTGGCGTCGGCGTCGATGGCACAGCTTCGGACCCGATTCCCCGGCCTATGGAAATTCGCGATCTCGGCGAATGTCTCGCTGACCATTCGCGCAAGCGCCAACGAACTTGACACACTGCTGGTCGGCTACCTTGCTGACCCGGCTTCAGCAGGGCTGTTTCACATCGCCAAGCGCGTCGGTCGCCTGGCACAACAGGCAGGCAGCCAGGTCCAGACGGTGCTCTATCCCGAACTCGCTCGCGCATGGGCCTCGGGCGCCAGCGCCGAATTCCGTCGCGCCGTGTCCCAGACACAGTGGCTGCTTCTGGCATTCGGCGTCGCGATGATGGGTGCATTCTACGTCTCGATCGAGCCGCTGCTGAAATGGACAGCCGGACCGCAATTCGTCGGCGCTGCGCCACTGGTGATCGTCCAGTCGATTGCCGTGACACTAACCCTCGTCGGCGCCGTCTTCCGCTCGGCACTGCTGGCGATAGGAGAGGAACACAGAGTCCTCACCAGTGTGTTGATTTCGGTCGTGGGCTTTTACGTGACGGCGTTGATCTTCATTCCGCAGATTGGCGCCATGGGCGCCAATGTTGCCCATATCGTCATGGCAGTCTTGTGGCTGGCGATGATGTATGTGGCTTATCGTCGGCGCGTCTAGCCGAACATCTTCAGTCTGTGGGATAGCGCCCGGCGATGCGCTCTTCAGAAAGCCACTGCATGAAGTCGTCGAAGTTCGACCACCCGTTGCCGTCGCCGTCGACCCAAGCGTCGTTGCTGACCGCTGCGGCACCAAACTGCGGCTCGATCGCGTCGGCCATGCCGTCAACATCGGAATCGAGGTAAGGCTCGCCATTGGCAATTTCCGGCAGGGCACCCGGCGCGCTGACCATCTTGCCGCCGCCCTTCTGCCCGATGGGCCCGATTTCGGCGATCACCCGTGTGTCGACGCCATCACGCGGGAAGGCGCCCGCGGTCGCCGTGACGGAGGCATAGACCGCCTCGGCCGGCTCGGGATTGGCAATCGCCAACGGACAAGGCGGCTTGTCGACGACGAAGCCGAGCGTGTCGGGCGCGATCGCGACGATCGATTTTTTTCCAAAACTCCAGGTAACATTGCCGCTTTGGTAGAGCTTCGGGTTGTCGACACTGGCCGTGTCGTTCCAGTTCATCGCGTAGGTGACTTCGTTGGTACTCGGGCCTGCCTTGAAATAGTTACCGACAAAGGAGATCGGCGTTCCCCCGGGAAATTGCGAGAATATTTCGCCCCACTCGGACGCTGCGTTAAAGAAGAGATTGTTGACGATCTCGATGCACGAGCCGCCATAGTGGTTATTGTCCGGGTTCCTGTCTCTGTTGGAAACACAAGCATTTTTCCAGAAGCTGATGTTTTGTGGCCCCCGCGGATCTGAGCCGAGAAGCGCGCATTTGCTGTGCTTGTTCAGGCCTTCGGCAAACAGGGAGTTGGCAACGGTCAGATCCGTCGTGGTGGCATAGGCGTTGAAGTTCTCATCCGTTGCCCAGGACGTCGACACGTGATCGACATAAACCAGCCGACTGTTTTCGATCGTCACGCCATCGACATTCGGTATCGAATTGGCAAACTGCGGCCGCATCCGAATATGGCGAACGATGACGTTGACCGATCCGTTGACGACGAAGGGCGTGTGTAGCCCCTCGCTGTTTGTCTGGTCGATGGTCAGCAGGATGCCGCCACCCGGCGCCGTCTGGCCGAGAATGGACAGATTGGCGTTCTGGTCCCGCACCACCAATGAACTTTTGAGCTTAATGATTCCGCCAACCTTGAAAACGCAATTGCGCGGGCCGCTGAGATCGATGCAGGCGCGCAGGCTGCCGGGGCCAGCGTCGTTGAGGTTGGTGACCGGGATGATCGCCCCGCCCCTTCCTCCCGATGCCATCTTTCCGTAGCCCTCAGCACCCGGGAATGCCGGCTGTTCCTGTGCCAGGGACAGTCCCGGCGCCGACATCAGCGCCAGGCAAGCGCAAGCGACTGCGCTGCCCCACCAAAAGGAAGGCAGGCGAAACAACAAACAATTCGAACTCGAAACCGCCTTCGCTGCGTCTGTCATGTGAAATCTCCTGCTAGGGCTCCACATCGGTTCGTCGGGACAAGAAGGCTGGACGAACGATAATGGTTTTAACTCAAGTCATCGAAAGGCACCAGCCGCCCTCGAACTCGCTTTCGCCGCGTGCGAGGATTTCACGAATTTTTCCATGAACACTGGATGCGGTGCGTGTGTGCGCATTGCGCACCCGAATTATGTCCGCCGGCGCTTTTACGAGCTGGCGGCTTCCGGTTCTGCAGCGATCGCCAGCGAGGTACTGAAACGCATCGCCGAACTTTATCGCATCGAGGACGAGATACGCAGCCAGACGCAGGATGAGCATCGTGCCATGCGCCAGGGCCAGTAGAAGAGCCGCCCGTCCAACTCATGTATTTAGGGGCGGCATTCAATGTTGGGTCGCAAACGGTATTCAGACCGCATAGCCGAATTTTTCAAGATCCAAGCCGGTTAGCTCCATAACGCGGCAGTTGCTATCACGATAATGGCCGGCAACGAATGCGCGTATGTTTCGGTCAATTTTCCTGTTTAACCGCTCGTCAAATGATTGCGGAGTTAGGCGTTCGAAGACCGGCTTCAGTCGTGCGAAACGCCGCGCGAAGCGGGGGATTTGAACTATCCCGCCGCGGCTGAGCTCGTTGTTGCTCATGAGACGGTTTGCAAAGCGCTGAACGACCTGCATCGTAACTGGACGCCTGCTGTTGGTGACGACCTTTGCGATCGAGGCGGGAGGCGGCATCTCCATGAACTGGCTGATTTGCTCCACGAAGCCTTCCAAGTCCCGCACCATCATCTCGAAAGGTAGCACCAGGACGCGGTCAAAGAGCTCCTGGTAGTGCCGGATCAGTCTGTCGAACTCGTAGACTTCGAGACGGAACCCAGGCATGCGTCCTAATTGTGGTTCAGGCGTCTCAAGAAACCGGTGGAGCGAGAGATCCCCGCCGTCGGTAATGTACTGGCTATATATTGATCTGATCAGCGATACCTGCTCTCGCACCACGATCAGAATTCTTGCCGCGGGGAACGTACGCACGAGCCGGTCCGCAATCAGCATGCGATCATAACCGCCGCTTGGCGGATATCCGGAGAGCCGTTCGTGGCTAAGGACGAAGCGCAGGCGATTGTCGCGCGCGGTCTCTATATAGGGTAAGTAAAGGCTTCGGCACATAAAGGGGTCGAAGACGAAATTGTCGGGGAATGCGATGTCTTTCACAATGCGCGTTCTCGACCCGCCTATGTTGCTGGAGTAGCCATTGATGGGCTGGAAGCAATGGTCCTGCAGGTAGGTCGATCCGGTCTTGTGATAGCCGATATGGATAAGTATGTCGGCGAAATTTGCGTCCGCGGGTGCGGTTCCTCCGCTGTCATTCACCCGATCGAAGTTCATCTCGCCCCCTTCTCAGCGGGCGCCTTTGGCTCCGCCGGTTGGCTGCAGTCACCTGCCTGATGCAGGAATCCCATTTTGCCATGATGGTTTCGGTCGAAAAGCGGAGGACGGTTTGATAGCCGGCTTCGGCAAAGCTTCCGCGCAAGCTGTCGTCCAGCATCAAGAGCTTCAACGCGGCCGCTAAACTGTCGACGTCGTCGACGGGAACGAGAAGACCTGACACCCCGTCCTCAATGATCTCCGCCGGACCAAAGTCGCACCGAGTGGAAATAACCGCCAGCCCCGCCGCCATGGCCTCCATCAAAACGTTGGGAAATCCTTCATAACGCGAACTGAGAACGAATAGGGCCGCGTCATCAATCCAGGAGCCGGCCTTTGCCGTCACCCCGGCGAGCGAGATTCTGTCCTGCACATGCCGAGCCCGGATCCTCTCTTGCAATTGATGCCGGTCCGGACCTTCGCCGTAAATCGTCAGGCACCATTCGGGAACCTCCGCACATACTTTGGCAAACGCTTCAATAAGCGTATCAAAGCCCTTCTGATCCACAAGCCGCCCAACTGCCACGACACGTAAAGCTCTACGGGTAGGTTCAAGGACGCGGCTTCGCTCACAAGGATTGCCGATGACGACCGCCTTTGCCCTCAGTGATGTGGGCAGAGTTTTGGAGATGGCCTCTGTTTGCATGATCAAGCGGTGGGCTCGCCTCAGAACCAAGGGTTCTATCACGTTCCAGAGGAAATGCTTGGGTTGAGCATCGGGATTGTTGCGTTCTGAAACGAGCACTGGAATGCCTAGTCCGCGCGTGGAAAGCAGGGAGACAATGTTGACCTTCGTCAGAAAGGACAGCACGACGTCTGGGCGAAGCTTTCGAAGTTCTGCGCGCAGCCGCAAAATTCGTTTCACGGTTTTGATAGAGCTCTTTGAAAACGGACCCTCTCGGGCGTCCGGCAATCGGTGGACAATCACGCCGCTGGGCAAGGAAAAGTAAATGTCATCCTCATCGGAGCTGAAGGCGAAGACATGCACTTCATCGCCGCGCGCGTGGCGGTCTTTCACGATAAGGCTGACGACCCGTTCAGTTCCTCCGGCGCCGAGGCCTGCTTCAACTAGCGCAAGTCGCATGCTTCCTCACAATCGCACAGTGCTACTGTCGGTTTTGCGCGGCTGGGGATGATCGGCGCGTTCTTAATTTTCGACGTCAAATTAAAAGGCGAAAAGAAAACAGGCTCGAAACAAGCCTGGCTCAGTTCTGGCGGCACCATCGGGCATAGGGAAGATACCCGCTCCGGCCAGCTTGAACAAGGCTCTCCTAAAAAGCGCCGCTGGGCATCCTAGCCATGGAATTCTCTACCAGTGCCGCAGAAGCGAAGACGGGCGCGCGGCCCTATTTCATCCGAAGGCCTTATGCCTGTTTCAACGCGGCAACGTGAAGCAAGGTGTTAGTCTAGTTCAAAGTGCTCCTTGTAGTCCTGCTTGAGGCGGTCGGGCTGATCTTCCTTTCGAAGGACGCAGTTTCCAACGACAAGCCGTTCTATCTCGGTGCCCATGAAGCAGTGGAACGCGTCTTCTGGAGTACAGACGATCGGTTCGCCACGCACATTGAAGCTCGTATTGACTAGAACCGGGCAGCCGGTACGCGCCTTAAAGGCAGTCAGCAACTCCCAGTAACGGGGATTGGTCTCTCTATGCACCGTCTGCACTCGGGCCGAATAATCGACGTGAGTAACAGCCGGGATCTCCGATCGTGAGACGTTCAGGCGGTCGATGCCGAATAATTCCTGCTCATCAGTGTTCGGTTGATGTCTTCGACTTTCCAATACGTCGCCAACAAGCAACATGTAGGGACTGTCAACATCGATATCGAACCAGTCCGATACATCCTCGCGCCTGACGGAGGGCGCGAAGGGGCGAAAGCTCTCGCGATATTTAACCTTGAGATTCAGCGTTCTCTGCATGGTAGGCGACCGCGGATCGCCCAATATGGATCGCGCCCCGAGCGCTCGCGGCCCGAATTCCATGCGGCCTTGCATCCACCCCACAGCCTTCTCTTCAACGAGAGCATCGACGGTGCTCTCGGTAACCTCGCTGTCTGAAAGAACGCCGTAGACGGCTCCGGCGGTAGTAAGGCGCTGTTCGATCTCTTTTTGGCCGTAGGCGGGCCCAAGATATGCGCCCTCCATGCTATCGCGACCATTGACCTTCCGACCATTGCGGAGGAAGCCGTGCCAAACAGTAAGAGCCGCGCCAAGAGCACCTCCGGCGTCGCCGGCTGCCGGCTGGATCCAGATATTCTCGAATATGCCTGCCTTAAGGAGCTTACCGTTTGCGACGCAATTCAGCGCGACACCACCGGCAAGGCACAGGTTTCTTTCGCCCGTTTCAAGTTGTGCAAAGCGTGCGAGCCTCAGGACCACCTCTTCGGTCACTGCTTGGATGGACGCAGCCAGGTCCATTTCGCGCTGGGTTAAGGCGGATTCCGGTTTTCGTGGTTCGCCTCCAAAGAGACGATGGAAGGCCGGGGAAGTCATTGTAAGACCAGTGCAGTAGTCGAAATACTGTTGATCGAGGCGAAACGAGCCGTCCTCTTTCAAATCGATCAGATGATCTAGAATAGTTTGGGCAAAACGCGGCTGCCCGTAAGGTGCTAAGCCCATAAGTTTGTATTCGCCCGAGTTTACCTTGAATCCCGTGTAATAGGTGAAAGCGGAATAGAGTAGGCCCAGAGAATGGGGGAAGTGTATCTCCTTGAAAATGGTGAGGCGATCGTCGGTACCCTGCCCTATTGATGTGGTGCACCATTCGCCCACGCCGTCCATTGTCAACACGGCCGCATTCGAAAAAGGAGACGGAAAGTAAGAGCTGGCTGCATGCGCCATATGGTGCTCGGTGAACAGGAGCGAGCCTGTCCACTCTTTCGAGCCAGCCAGTTTTCCCAGCTTCTGCCGCAGAATTTTCTTTTGAAACAATTTTTCCTTGATCCATATCGGCATCGCGGTCTTGAACGAGCGAAAGCCTCTTGGGATCGTTGTGAGATAAGTTTCAAGCAATCGCTCGAACTTCAAGAATGGCTTTTCATAAAAGACGACGTGGTCGATTTCGCTCATGCCGCAGCCTGCCTCGGCCAGGCAGTACTCAACCGCCCTCATTGGAAAGGCCGCATCGTGCTTCCTGCGGGTGAAGCGCTCTTCCTGTGCTGCAGCGACAATACGTCCGTCCTCGACTAGGGCCGCCGCACTGTCATGATAGAAGGCCGAGATTCCAAGAACTCGCACTCACCCTCTCCGCGTCAGAACAGTGTGTAGATAAAGGGAGCAACCGCGGTGCCCTGGGTCAGGACCAAGAGAGCTCCAAAGACGGCGACCATGATAAAGACGGGCAGCAGCCAAAACTTCTTGCGGACGCTCATATAGTGGAAAAGCTCGCGTACCATTTCCATGTTTCGGTCCTTCATCGACGTTCGATCACAGTAAAAAACCGCGTCGTCAGAACTGATTTCGCATCGTGGACGGCTCGGCCTCTTCTAACGGATGGTTGACCCAATAGGTGACTGCCGTCCGGTCAAACCTCGGTGCGAGAGGATCGTGACCTCGCAGTCTCAGGAGCAACCCGATGGGCACGAACGTCGTCACATATATGAAGAGCATCACGACGGGATTGACGACCTTGAACAGGAGCAGGCCGAGCTTGCTCCAAATCTCATTGGGGATTGTGAGAGAGGCCGGGTAAATAAGAGCCAGCAAGACCAGAAGGCCGCCCACGCTCGCAAAGCCCAACATGACCGGTGTCATTGTTCCGGTGATTATCCATCTCGCCGTAACAAGACAAAGGAGAATACCGCCCACCGTGTAACCGAAATTACGATTCGATGGCCCTTCCGGAATATCCTCGAATAATTGCTCGTGCGATTCGCTCACTGTTTTTTGCCCAGAAAGTACGGAACAGAAGACGGTAACGGGCGTAGCTCGATTATGATTTCATACGTCTAGCGGGGATTCAACAGGTGCGCAAAGTCTCGGTCAATATGCCAATGGATATAGACGTCGCGCTCATTGCTTCTCGCAGTATCGCGCAGTCACCTCATATTCGTTACCATCGTGGACGACCTATCGACGGTTTCCAAACGTCGGCTGATGACATCAGCGGCAAAGGCTGCCCCCTCCCGACTGAAATGGCTGTCCGGGGCATACATGCGCGCCGGGTCGGGTTGGCCCTCTAGCGCTTGGCGGAGATCAATGACCTCGATTCCTTCGGCCGCCGCGGCATCGGTCACGATTGTGCGGAGCTGATCGTATACGCGGTCTGTAGAAAATGGGCCGACGAAGCGGTCGACCCGCGGCACATATACAAGGGCGAATCTGCCGCCCCATGCGGCGGTTATTGTTTTAGCTCGGTGCAAGGCCTCCCTGAATTCCGGCATTTCACGAACAGCCTTCGGGTAAATCAATCCGAGCCGCGTAAAAGTTTGCTGCAGGGCCAGGAAGTTTCGAAGCATCGCTGTTCTTGTCAGTATATCAATGTAGTTGATGGGCTTGCTGTTGTTCCGGTTCAATATGACTCTGGCCTGAAGCGACGCCGGCTGCGCGGTTGTCTGTGTTCCAAAGTGGGCGGTTGGCGAAAGCGCATCGCGCAGCCAAGGTTTGCTGAGCTCGTTCTCGAAATTCTCCCAGTCGTTGCCCTCGAAGAAAACCATCGCCACGTGGCGTGGTCGAAAGAGTGGCCCAAAGCGGCCCAGCGTCGCGAGCTCGAGCAAAGGGCCATTGCCACGAATTCCCGCGCCTGCCGTAGAAAAACCGCTGGCCCTTAGACGCGACGCTAGATCCTGGCCTGGCGGCAGGCAGAATCCTTCGACGAAGGAATCACCCAAAAGCATCAGGTCCAATGGTTTGTCGTAAACATCGTCCGGATTGTTGAAGCCATAGCGGTCCGCAGTGTACCTTATGATTTGATTGTCAGGTGTGCACAGGACGACGCTGGTATTTGGGAAGCCCGACAAAAGTGCTGTCGATAGCTTTTGTGTTTGCAAAAAACGGTTCAGACTACCTAGCGCGAAGCCGCGAACGATGTTCTTGTCCTGCTCAACTGTTTCAGCCTGCGCAGGGTTGAGTTGACCCAGCATAGCCAGTCGCACCGAGATCGATTGGAAGGCGAGATACGCCTCAAATGCGAAAAGGGCCGCGAGTACGCTCAGTGCGTAAACGCCAACCGCCGTTGCAAAAGGCGGTTTCGCCAACAAGCCTATCGCAAGGAAGGCGATCCCGAGCAGCCCGGGGATGCCAACGTAGCGAATGAAATGCGGAACATCCGAGGCAAAATCCCGGAAATTTAGAAGCGCATATGCGGGGCTCACTAGAAGATAAACTGCAATGAGCACACAGATTAAGATGCCAAGGTTTCGCTTGATCACAACGTTTCTGCTTTCTCGCCTTTGCGCTTCAAGGGTCGCTTCATGCAAACCTCGCGCTTCACGTCTCCTAAAATCGGGTCTCATTCGTCAGCCATTGCCGTTTCGCTAGGTTTGCGAGCTCCACGCGCGTCGAAATACCAAGTTTGCCATAGATGCTGTGAAGATGCAGTTTGACTGTGCCGGGAGAAATCCCAAGCTCGTCCCCTATCGCCCTGCTACGCAATCCATCGGCAGCAAGACGCGAAACCTCAACTTCACGCGGTGTCAATGCTTGCAGTAGGGAGTTGAATTGGAAGTCGCGTTCGCGGAGCCTGTCCAGCGCACAGACCAGGTTTCTGTCCGTAAAATATGTGCCGCCGGTGGCAACGGTCCGCAGACAGTTAAGAAATATGGCCGGTGCCTGTTCCTTCAGTACAATGCCATTCACGCGATATTGCATTGCCATGGCAAGATCGTCGTCGCTGATATCCGCGGTAAGGACGACAATTGGCAGGTCCGGCCTAAGGGTGCGGATGTAATGAATGAACTCGAGTCCGCTCATTCCGGGCATTCGCAGATCTACGACGACGAGATCAACCTGTTCCCGATCGATCGCCTCAATTGCGTCGAACGCAGTGCGACATGTCGCGACCACCCACGAATTTTCCTCGGTCTCGATCATGCGGCGCAATCCGTCCAGAACAATCAGGTGATCATCGACAATGACAACGCGCAGGCTCATTGGTGCACCGGCAATCTGATCAATATACGTGTCCATTGCGCGACCCTGTCGATCGAAAGCTCTCCACCACGCGCTGCGGCGCGTTCGCGAAGGCTGCGAGGTCCGGTCTTGGTATTCTTCAGCTCCGCATGATCAAACCGTCGTTCAAATCCGAAGCCTGATCCATCATCATCCACCGTCAGCAAGATCGTACCGGCATCAAGCCGCAAGGTGATTTCAAGTGTTCGCGCGCCACCGTGACGCACCGCATTGGCAGTCGCTTCGGAAGCCATGCGTATGAGCTCGTAGACCATCGTGGCGGGAAGACGAAGATCTGTAGGGTTTAGAGCGAAACGAATATCAATCGACCATTGCTTGCGCAAACGCCGAGCCAGTGCCTCGAATTGCAGTGCTAAATGAGATTCGGCGAAGTTGCGGTATCCTTGGCCTGGTTCGAGCGCGCGGATGAAAGAGCGAAGTTCGCGCTGCTCATCGGCAAGCATGGCTTGGATCGCGGTCACACGCCCGTCGATCTGTTGATCCTCCCCGAGAGTGAACGAACGCAGGGACTGGAGTTGCAACGCCGTTCCGGCCAGAGCTTGAAGCACTCCGTCGTGAAGATCGCGACCAATCTTGATACGCTCCTCAACAGCCGCTGCATCGCTAAGCCTGCGCATCAAGATGGCCTGCTCGAACAATGCTTTGATCCTGTCGGCGATGACCTCTGCAATGGCCACGTCGTCAAGCGAAAGTGTCGGTGGATCCAAGAGAAAGATGCGTGCCTCAAGATCACCTACTCGAAATGGCGCCGAGACGGCAGAGGCTATCGAAAAATCGCCAGCGAGAGCATGAGAAACGGGAGACACTGCGTCAGCCCATTCGTCGAAATATCCCTCACCCCGGTGGATGAGGATTTGAGAATGGCTGGCGTCGGCGATTAGAAGGCTGGCGCGCTGCAATGGTTCGGCAACCCATGGCCAATAGGCGTCCGGCGGCAATTGCGTGACACTGCAAGCGCCATTCTCGCGAACTGCTACATAGGTCCATGGCTCGTCCGGGTCGCTCCAAATCAGGAGCGCGCGGGGCGAGCGCATCACGTGCGCTGCGTATTCAAGAGCGGCACCAGCGGGCCACTCAGGCCCTTCGGGTGTCGCAGGAGTTTTCTCCACCAGGCGCAGCATCTCCGCGCGAACCACTTCCTGGTGAGCCCCGAGCCAGACCAGTAGAACGCTGGCGACAGTCACGAACAGGATGTGTGAGACATCCGTCGTCACGTCAGCAGCGGTTCCGAACGCTACCAGGCAAACAGGAACTGCCATGCAGACGAGTGCGGTCCAAAACGCACCTCGCCAACGCCAATGCAGCGTTGCACTCAGGAGAACGAAGGGCATAAATATGAAGAATGGACTGGAAGCGCCGCCAGTTAGTAGCATGAAAACAACAAAGGTAACGACATCCACCACATGGCGTATCAGGGTGCCGCTAACACGCGAAATCTTGCTTCTCCAAACGTGGATCGCGCAGAGGATCGCGTATGAGAGGTAGATCGACAGAAATGGAAGCACAAACTGGGGAGGACGCGGCTGATGCATCGCATCGAGCCAGGCTATGGAAAGGCTTGCGATCACTGACATGATACGGCCAATAGCGATGACCTTATCCGCACGCGCACGGTGTGTGTTGATCCAGGTCGTTCGACCGCGCGCTGCGTCCGCGTCGTAGGTGTTGCTAAAACCTTGGGGTCGAAGCGAGGCAATATTGCCCCTAGGTATGAAGTTTCGCCAGGCTTTCATACGCATGGCCCGTCTCCAGCGATGACCGAGCCGGGCCGCCTTACCCTCGCTCGTAAAGGCGCTCAGAATTAAGCTGTTGATTGCTATCTACTCTGTACGAGACCGGCGGTCGTTTCATCTCAGGCAAATGGACTTGCTGCTTTCCACCCTGAAATGCTTAATTACGTCAGCATAACATACTAAAAAATGAACTTAAACCGAATGATCAATGGCTGGCTTTGCTCTTGCCAACGACTGACTGGTCAAAGGGCTGGTGGGCCGTTTTTGTCAGCGCCTTCTTGCTCATTTGGGATTGAGGAGCGACTGATTATTGTCTTCGCATCACAGCGGAATTGGGGTCTGAGTCATGCCGCGGAATGATGAAAGCTGTGGTGGCGCCAATCAACGGTCTCCGGCGGGGGAATATGTTTGGGTGTAGGCCCTGTGTCATTCATCTGCGGGGGCAAATCTAAATGGACCAGCTTGAGCGCTGCGCCATAACTGGCGGCCAAGTTGTAGAGAGAATTGCTTGCGAAATATACGATCGAAGCGGAAGTTACCGCTTCGCGCACCCGCTGCTCGTCGCCAATTTTTACGTAAAGCACGCCTGGAATCGACAGTGGCATTGTCTTGACGACCGGATCGAGAACCAAATTAACGGCCTGGTACGTCACGTTGTTCAGGACAAATACGACCAGACCATATTGGCTTGACCGATAGCCAGCTTCGATCAATTCGGCAGGAACCCGCCCGCTCGATGGCATGATTTCGATGACGCTGCAACCTAACATGGTCAACTCCAGCCCAATCATTCCGACCCGGCAATACCGCCGTACGCAGAACAGGCATCGCACAGCAAACCACCCATCGGATTATCCGCCAGCCATTCAACAAAAGACTGTAACTCGTTCCCCGATGGCGGAGTATATGTCCTTGGATATATCGGAGGAAATTTCCAATGCGAACGGAATGCGCGGTCGTTGGCGCCGGCCGGGCAAGTGAGGGAAGGATACAGCAGCGCTTGTCGGTTGTGTTTGCCGCAGAAGTCAAGTTGCAACCGCGCCTGACGACCGAGCTCAGCAAGGTTTCTCCGCTGCCCTGATCCGCACATCCGCGTTGCTCTCACGTTTCAAAATTTTCCGGATCGATGAGCGGATTGTAGCAGCCGCCGATCAAGAGCCGGCAGTTCGGATTGTAATGGATCATCGTGAGAAGCCGCGTTAGATTAGCGAAACCGCAGAAAGGACCGTGGCTCCCAGGGAGAGGCGATCCGGGGAGAAGAATATCCTGAGCGACGTTGACCGTCTCGTAGTGGCCTATCCATTTGTGGGAGATGAAGTCGGCGGCAGCCACATCTCCGCCATTGGTTTGATCCGCGCGCTCGATCAATCGAAATATAAACCACTTGTCATTCTGCATCGACCCGGAAAGACACTTGAAGCTTATCTCACGGAACGTGGAGTGCCTTTCGTCAAGTCGCCCGAGGTTGCGGTGATGTCGCCCCGCCATTCATATGGCGTGGCTGGCAAGCTCTCGCTCGGTTTTGCATTTGCGCGAACCACGGCGCTGTTGAGCTCATTCCTTCGTGAACATCACGTTGATATCGTACATACAAACGACGGCCAGATGCACGCGACCTGGGCCCTGGCCACTCGCCTTTCCGGCGCGCGGCTGCTTTGGCATCATCGCGGCGATCCCGATGCCTTCGGCGTTAACGTCATGGCGCCCCTATTGGCAAATCACATCGTTACGGTCTCGCGCTACGTGCAGCCGACGCGGCCGATCCTGCCGGTTTCCCATAAGCTGAGCGTACTGCACAGCCCGTTCGATCATCCAACCCTTTTGCCCGATCGGGAAGACTGCAGGCGCGAATTCGTCAGGGAATTAGACCTGCCAGAGGAAACGCGCTTCGTCGGCTATGTCGGTGGATTGATCGACAGGAAGCGCCCGGTCAGGTTTGTCGAGGTCATCCACGCTTTCCTCCAGCGCTTTCCGGATTTCCCGCTGGTTGGCCTCGTCTTCGGTATCCCATCGCCAGACCTTCCAAACCCGGAACCGGCGATGCGCGCGCGCGCGCTTGAACTTGGAGTCGAGCGGCGTATCAAAATGATGGGCTTTCGCGCGCCGGTCGAACCCTGCATGAGCGCGCTCGACGCATTGCTGGTGCCGGCCATCAACGAACCATTCGGGCGGACGTTGATTGAAGCCATGTTGCTCGAGACCCCGGTGATTGCGACCCGCCACGGCGGCAACATCGAGGCAATCGTCGACGGTGTGACGGGTTTTCTCGTGGAGCCTGAAAAGCCGGAGGCCTTCGTCGACCCGCTGGCGAGAGTGCTGATGAACACCGGGGAACATCGCCGCATCAGTTCGGCGGCTCGTGAGAGCGCCTTGACGAAATACGGCACCGAGGCTCATGTCGAAGGCATCAGCCTGCTTTATGAACGTATCGTTGGACGCGAGTACCGGAGCTTTGGAGTAAGAACGACAGCACCCTGAGTTTGGCCTTGAGGAGCAGACGATGGAAATGCACGATATCAACTTCCTGATCATTGGCGCGACGAAGGGCGCCACCACCTGGTTGCAACAATCGCTGCAATTGGATCCACGTGTCCATATGCCGGATCCGGAGATCCATTATTTCAGCCGATATCATGACCGCGGAGATCACTGGTATCTGGAGAATTTCAAGCCGGCCAGCGAAGGACTTGTCATCGGTGAAAAGTCGAATTCCTACCTTGATACCCCCGCCGCGGCGAGGCGCATTTACGAAAGCCTGCCGGACGCCCTGCTGGTGGCTCAGCTGAGAAATCCCGTCGAGCGGGCCTATTCCGACTACTGCATGCTCCATCGCCGAGGAGAGGCGACCGCCGACATCGAGCGCTATCTCGATCCGCGCCAGGGTGCCGGTGGCAGGTTTCTGGAAGGTGGGCTATATTTCCAACAGCTGCGCCGGTTTCTCGATCTCTTCCCACGGGAAAGGATGCTCGTTCTCTTTTACGAAGACCTCAAAATCGATGCCGCCGGCCAGGTCCAGGACCTGCGGCGCTTTCTCGGCCTTGATGAAAACCCTTCGTTTGAGCCGCTCGCTCAGAGGGTAAAGGACAAGACGAAACCGTTGGTGGACGCCAGATTGCGGCAGATACTCAAGCCACTTAAGCCGATTGTTGCACCCTTGCGTGACACCAAAGGCTTCGAGTTTTTGAGATCAATCGTCTCCGCCGAGTTCAAGTATGTGCCGCTTAACAATGAGTTGGCCGCGCGAATGATCGAGTACTATGAGGCCGAGACCGACCGGCTTGCAGGTTTGCTTGGCCGGGACTTGGGCGACTGGTTGAAAGCTCCTTTGGCTGATCGCAAGCGCCAACCGGTGTAGGCTTTCGGCGCCTACCGACGAGGTCACCGGCAATTGGAGGTAGCATGGATTGCTTCTCCATCAGGCCATGGCACAAACACGGGGCTAGGAGCGGCGGATCTGCAGACCCAGGTTGCCCGTTCTTCTCCAGGAGCCAAGCCTGTTCTTGAGCCAGTCAAGCAGGGTTCTCCATATCGGTTTTTGCCGATAGATGCCGGCGAAATTGAGGATGCTTCCGATGATCCTCGCGCGGCTGGTTGTCAGTCGCTCAACGAGGTCCAGGAGGTTCTTCTCGTAGGTCCGCTCCGCCGCCGCAACCACAAACACCGCATCGACATGACTTGCGAGCCAGATCGCATCGTCATCATTATCCGCCGCAGGCGTATCGACGACGATAAGATCGAAGTGCCTGCGCAGTTCTCCAAAAATGCGCTCCTGATCCTGGAGCGTCAGACGCGAGGTGAGAACATGAACAAAAGGAAAGTCAGGCGCTTGCGCGCTAATTGAGGTCAGATCCGTGGCGCCATCGGCTACGAGATCGAGATTGAATGGCCTTTGCGGCGCTCCGATCATCGTGGTCGCCCCCGTAGGGCCGGGGTCCATGTCCAGGATAACGGAACGCAAACCGTTCAGAGCAGCAACGGTCGCCATGCCCACGGCACACGTTGTCTTGCCTTCGTTGGCTGAAGGAGAGCAGAACATGACGACTTTGGATGCGTCCTGGCTCTTCCAGCCGAGACATAGAGAGCGCATTGAGCGTGCGAATGGTGAGCGTGGGTCGGCGAGAATGGAGCGATAAAGCGTTTGATCCGGTTTCAACGTCGCCGTTAGATCGGGGATCGAGAGATAGGTCGGCTGGTTGACGATCGCTTCGAGCGTGCGGGCCGTCCGAACGCGTCCGTCCGCTGCCTCGACCGCCATCGCGCCAACCAGGCCCAGCAGCAGCGAAGCCAAGCCGCCGATGGGAATGAGCAAGCCGGGCTGGGGAAACGACGGATCGATCGGAACTTCGGCGAACGACGCAATACGGGCCGTGGCCTTGATCTCATCCTTGTCCGGATCGAGCGTGCCGAGTCTCAGGACTACTGCATCATAGCGCTTCTGCTCGGTCAGCAGGTCACGCTCAAATTCGCGTCGGCGAATTTCATCAAGATTTCGGTCCTGCATTTGTTTCTGCAGCCGACCGACTTCCTCCTGGAATTTCTGAACTCTGACGGTTGCGACTTTCGCGTCGTTTTCCAGCTCTTGGAGGATGCGATTGATTTCACCTTCGATCACTTGGCGATTGGACGCAAGTTCCGCATCGACCTCGACTACCTGGGGGTGGTTCTTGCCAAATTTTGAGGCCAGTTGGGCCCGGCCGCGTTCCAGCCTTCCTTGTTCGGTTCGCAGCGAGCCGAGCAGTTCCGACGTCATGACGCGGCCGGCGGAGTCGATGCCGGTCATTGAAAAAACGTTCTTGGCCTCATTGTACTTCGCCCATGCACCGGCTTCGTCGACCCTCGCCAGGGTGAACTGCTGATTGAGCTGTTCGGTGCGGGCACGCAGAACATCGTCGCGCGGATCGAACGTCAGGTCGCTGCGCATTGTGAAGTCGGCGATCTCGCGTTCCTTCTTGGCTATCGACTGCACCAGATCTTTGGCTTGGGTGCGAAGGGTATCGACAGTCGCATGCGCTGCAAGCTCTTTCATCTGGGTTGACCAAACCACGTAGTCCGCCGCTACGCCATTGGCGATCTCGGCCGCATAAAGCGCCGAGGGATGCTGAACGTAGATCGTCATGGCAAGGCTTTCGCCCTTTCGATCGGCAGAGATGGCAGCGGCGAGTTTTGTGATGACCCGATCACGGTTGACTGGGTCGAGCGTGGTGGGCCGTTGAACATTCTGGCCCGCCGTCACGCGCCGCGGACCTGCCTGTGCTTTGCGTGGAGACCACCGCCACCCCCAAAACGACGATGCGTCTTGCTGGATGTCCGGTGACAAATTGGCATTGAAGTATGGGTCTTGCATCAAATTCAGATCGTCAACCACAAAGCCCAGGAATTCGCGAGACTTGATGAGATCCATTTCGGTCTCCATCGCGGACTTGTCACGCTCCTGCTTTTGCAACTCGATGACGGCTTCGTACGGTCGGATATCGTTGCGGTCGAAGACGAGCGTCGAGGAGGCCGTGTACATCTTCGTGAGCGACAGGGTGATGATGGCGGCAAGCAGGGTGCCCGTCAGGGCTGTAAACAAGATGAGCTTGGCGTGACGCCGGAAGAAGTCGACGATAGCCGCAAGTTCATAGGACGAGGTGTCGCGCGAGACCGGCGGTGCGGGACCAAGTCGGCGCCCAGCCTTCTCATCGGCTTCGAACTCTCGGTCATATTTCAGCATGATGGCCTATCTCGAGCCCTCCGTTGGAGCCATCCGCGTCCACGTCGGTCGGTCAACAAGTGATCTTAGGCTTCACATTCTCGTATTTACTTGGGAGCAGTTTGGGATCAATGTCAAAAGGAATTTTAGCAGATTCAATTCAAGCATGTGCGTAGGTATGTGGCCTGTAGAATAACCAACTCATTTCCCATTGGTTGTGGTCGACGTCAATGACGGACATGACACGAACGACCGGTGTTCAGCCGATCTCGGCCGACCGACAGACCTTTTGGCAAAGGATTGAATACGCCTGTGCCGTCTGCGCCGTTTTCCTATCGGCGGTGAATTTCCTGCGCACGAACATGTTCTATTTCACTCTGAGCGACTTGTTGTTTTGCGTCGCCCTTGGGTTGCGCGCGCTTACCGGTGGGTTGCCGCTACGGCTGTGGGGGCGGGCATCGGCGACTGTGTGGCTTTGCGGTCTGCTGTTGCTGTGCTCCGGACTGATGATCAGCAGCCTTCTGTCCACCGCCCCGGTACGCGGTATCGTCATCGTCGGACAATATCTGTTCGCCTATCTGGTTATTGCCCTTGCCGTTTGCGGGCGCGATCTGCGCACCATGTGGACCTTCGCCAAGGTCTACGTACTCTCGATTTTCCTTATGTGCTTGCATGGGATCTACCTGATCGATATCGACGGCCAGAAGAACACCGCTTTCGTAAGCGGTAACGGCCGCCTGACGGGATTTGTCGAAAGGGAGAACGAATGCGCGGCAGTCATTGCGCTCGCGATGCCGATCTTGCTTTTGCTGGTTTCCAGGGGAAAGGTCGGCAAGGTCTATGCGACCGTCGTCGGGGCAACCATGGCCTATGGCATCTTGCTGACCGGTTCGAATACCGGCCTGGCCAGCTTCGCCTTCGCTCTCCTCGGTTTCCTGGTCCTGAGCGGCAGTTGGAAGTATGTCGTGGTCGGCCTTGCCTGTTTGACGCCCTTTGCTCTTTGGATTGTGCATTCCGGCCGCGACTACCTGCCGGTGGTCTTTCAAAGACGCGTGCTCGGCGCCTTGGAAACTGGCGATCTAAGCCACGCTGGAAGCTTCGACCATCGCCTCCAATTGATCCATGAGGCCCTTGGTCGAGTGCAGGACAACATGTGGATCGGGCTCGGCGCCGATCAGTACCAAGTCACCAGCGCCGTGGAGCAGCCGGTGCATAACCTGTATCTTCTGTTATCGACCGAAGGGGGGATCATTGCGGCCATAGGTTTTGGGATTATGATTGCTGCCACGTTTCACCCGATTATGCGGACATTTCGCGTACCCGGAGGCGCAGCTTACGCCGCCTGCGCTTTTGTAAGCGTTTCTATGTTCGCATTGATGGCCAATGCGTTTCCTCACCTTTATGGGCGGTTCTGGACCGTCCCAGTAATCCTTACGCTAGGACTGGCAACAAGCTATTGTGGCGCAGTGGGGAACAGGAGCATCGGCAATGGAGCGCTACCACCTGTTCGAATATCGCGTGCCGGACGCCCGTCTAGGTCAGGGTTAAGTCCTATTCGCTAGTTCGCGTGAGCGAAGTGTTTGAACGGACGCAAATTTCTGTCTCAACGCAAACTGTCGGATCCATTGCTAAACGCGAGGATGAGCGATGCTGGTCTCAACGGAAGAATGCCTTGAAGCATTGCGTTGCCCGCGCACCGGTTCGAAACTGGCGCGCGTTTCACCCGATGTGCTGAAAACGGTCTGTCCCGAGACGGCCGAGATGACTTATCGCGTGGTCGACGGCAAGCCGGTTATGATCGATTTTTCGGAATCCGTATTCAGCGAAGGCGATATCCTGCGTTCGAACGCGGCAAGCCCCATCGAGCGCAAACACTACGGCCGTTTGACGAGGTTCTTCAAGAAACTGCTCTCGCCGACAAAAAAGAGTACTGTCGCCAACGTCAATCGATTGGTGGACGACCTGCAGACGACCGCGGCGCGCCCGGCCAAGCTTCTTGTCATCGGCGGCGGGAGCATTGGCCAGGGAATGGATCCGCTCTATGAACATCGGGAGATCAGCGTCTACTCCTTCGACGTCTATGCCTCCCCGCTCACCCAGTTCATCGCCGACGCCCATCAGATACCATTGCCGGACGACTTTTTCGACGCAGTGGTCATCCAGGCCGTTCTGGAGCACGTCCTCCAACCTGCCCAGGTCGTGTCCGAGATCTGGCGCGTCCTGAGCGACAAGGGGCTCGTTTACGCAGAAACGCCCTTCATGCAGCAGGTGCACGAGGGAGCATTCGACTTCACCCGGTTCAGCGAAAGCGGGCATCGCTATTTGTTTCGCTGGTTCGAGACGATTTCATCCGGCGCCAATGGTGGCCCCGGCACGCAGTTCATGTGGTCAGTCGACTATCTCATTCGCAGTGTCTTTCGGTCGATGATGCTGGGCAAGCTTGCAAAGCTCGCCTTCTTCTGGACGCAGTATCTGGATGCGATCATCCCCGCCCGCTTTGCGGAGGATGGCGCAAGCGGCGTGTATTTTTATGGTCGCAAGGCGCAGGCGCCGATTTCCCCGAAGGCCATTATCGCCCACTACCAGGGTGCGCAGGGGCGACACGCCTGACCGGACCTACCCATTTAGGCTAACCCGTTCTCGCTAATTGCCACCGGGGCGGCGCGGACCTTAAATTCGAACATCAATTACGAAACCTGTTTCGGGAAGCCGCTTTGCCGCTTTCCCGATAATGTTTGATTAGCGCCGATCGATTTCGCAACGCGACACAAAGGGGTTGTCGCATGGCTCTTTCGCATCTTGCCCGCCTTGAGGCCGAAGCCATCCACACCATGAGGGAGGTCGCGGCAACATCCGCCAACCCAGTGCTGCTTTATTCCGTCGGCAAGGATTCAAGCGTGCTGCTTCATTTGGCGATGAAGGCTTTCTTTCCTGCAAAACCACCGTTTCCGCTGCTTCACGTCGATACGACCTGGAAGTTCAAGGAAATGATCGCGTTCAGGGACCAAGTCGCACGAGACAACGATCTCAGGCTCATCGTTCACATCAACGAGGATGGTGTCGCTCAAGGCATTAGTCCTTTCGAGCACGGTTCGAACGTCCACACCCACCTCATGAAGACGGTGGCATTGCGCCAGGCGCTCGAAAAGCATCGCTTCGACGTGGCGATCGCGGGTGCGAGGCGCGATGAGGAAAAATCGAGGGCGAAGGAACGGATCTTTTCCCTGCGCACGGCCGGTCAGGCTTGGGATCCCAAGCGACAGAGACCGGAGATGTGGAAGACTTTCAATACCAGGCTCACGCCGGGAGAAACCATGCGGGTCTTCCCGCTCTCGAACTGGACTGAACTGGATGTCTGGCAATATGTCCTGCAGGAAAGCATCGCGGTGGTCCCACTTTATTTCGCCGCCGAACGTCCGGTCGTCGAACGGGACGGCATGCTGATCATGGTTGATGATAACCGCATGCCGCTGCAGCCGGACGAGATCGTTCGTCAGCGCCAAGTGCGTTTCCGCACCTTGGGTTGCTACCCGCTCACCGGCGCCATCCTGTCCACGGCGACGACCGTTCCCCAGATCATCGAGGAGATGGTCTCCAGCCGCTCCTCCGAGCGGCGCAACCGGCTTGTCGATCGCGACGAAGCGTCCGGCATGGAAAGGAAGAAGCGGGAAGGATACTTCTGATGCACGGTCAACCTTCGGTGTTTTCGCCTGAAGTGGCGGGGCTCCTTGATGTCGAAGGCAGCAAGTCGCTTCTTCGCTTCATTACCTGCGGATCGGTCGACGACGGAAAATCCACCTTGATCGGCAGGTTGCTCTATGACGGCGGCTTGATCCTCGAGGATCAGGTCGCGGATCTTGGACGGGAGAGCGAACGGCAGGGAAAGGTCGATCACCTCGATTACTCGCTGCTGCTGGACGGGCTTGAGGCGGAACGAGAACAGGGCATCACCATAGATGTCGCCTACCGTTACTTCTCGACCGCCAAGCGCAAGTTCGTCGTCGCCGACACGCCCGGTCACGAGGAATATACCCGCAATATGGTGACCGGCGCATCGACGGCGGATCTGGCGATCATCCTGGTCGACAGCCAGCACGGCATGCTGCCGCAGACCTGCCGCCACACCTACCTCGCCTCGCTTCTTGGCATTCGCCATGTGGTCGTTGCGGTGAACAAGATCGATCTCGTCGGCTATCGCTCGAGCATATTTGAGGCGCTACAGACCCACTATCGCAAATTCGTGCTGACGCTCGGTTTTGAAACTGTGCAGGCCATTCCCGTATCAGCGCGTTATGGCGACAACGTCACCTCCCGGTCAATGCACACGCCATGGTACCAGGGGCCGAGCCTGCTCGAATATCTCGAAACCGTCGATGTCGGCAAAGAGGTCGCCGAGCGCCCGTTCCGCTTTCCAATACAATGGGTCAATCGGCCCAATGCCGGGTTTCGCGGCTATGCTGGCGAGATTGCGTCCGGCAGGATAGCCGTCGGCGATCCGGTTACGGTCGCCAAGTCTGGACAGAAGACGGCGATCAAGTCCATCGTGACCTATGACGGAGAAGTCGCAAGCGCCGAGGCCGGCCAGGCCGTTACCCTTGTTCTTAGAGATGAGGTCGATGCCTCCCGCGGCAATATGCTGACGTCGCCATCAGCTCGGCCTTTCGTCGCCGACCAGTTGCAAGCTCACGTTATCTGGTTCGACGCCAACCCTTTGCTTCCGGGCCGCAGCTATATCCTGAGGACCGAAACCGACAGCGTCAACGCGACGATCACCAAGCTCAAGCACCGCGTGAACGTCAACAGCTTTGCCCGGGAGGCAGCCAAGTCGCTGACGATGAACGAGATCGGCGTCTGCAATATCTCGACGCAGGCTCCGATCGCCTTCGACGCCTACAAGGACAACAAAACCACCGGCAATTTCGTCATCGTCGACCGCCTGACCAACGACACCGTTGCGCCGGCATGATCGATTTCCCACTGAGGCGCGCGGCCAACGTCCACTGGCACGCCATGGACGTCAACAAGCAGGCGCGAAGTGCGCAGAAACAGCAGACACCTGCCGTGCTGTGGTTCACGGGGCTTTCCGGCTCCGGCAAATCGACGATCGCCAACGCGCTCGAACGGATCCTCAATGCCCATGGCAGGCATACCTATCTTCTCGACGGCGACAATGTCAGGCACGGCCTGAACAGGGATTTGGGCTTTACCGACGAGGATCGGGTGGAAAACATCCGGCGCGTGGCCGAGGTGGCAAAATTGATGGCGGATGCCGGCCTGATCGTCCTGGTATCCTTCATCTCGCCGTTCCGCGATGAGCGGCGCATGGCACGCGAACTGATGGCCGAAGGTGAATTCATCGAGATTTTCGTGGATACGCCGATCGAGGAATGTGCTCGCCGCGATCCCAAGGGGCTTTATGAAAAGGCCCGTGCCGGCAAGATCGCCAATTTCACCGGCATCTCGTCACCCTATGAAGAGCCGGAGCATCCGGAGCTGCGCCTTTCGACTATCGACAGCGAGCCGACGGATCTTGCCCTCCAGATCGAAGATTTTCTCACCCGGCGACAGTTGCAATGAACGCGTTGTCCGAGCTTTTCGAGGAGACGGCACTGGCTGCGGGCACCGCCGTTCTGGATGTCTACCATGCCGGCGCACACGCCCTTGCCAAGGCCGATGGTTCGCCCGTTACCGAAGCCGATCTCAGGGCCGAGGCGGTGATATTCGAACGTCTCGCCAAGGTTTCGCCCGGCACCCCCATCGTCGGGGAGGAGGCGGCGGCTGCGGGCTGTGCTCCCTCCGTTGAGGAAGGCTCCTTTTATCTGGTCGACCCACTCGATGGCACCAAGGAGTTCATTGCTCGCCGTGACGATTTCACTGTGAATATTGCCCTTATCGAGAACGGCAAGCCGATTGCCGGGATCGTGTATGCCCCCGCCTTGCGACGAGCCTATGTCGCCGCCGGCGGCATCGCACAGCGCCTGGAGATCGATCGCTTCGGTCGCGTGTGCGAGCGACGCGAGATCCGCGCGCGCGGTCGTGAAACCGCGATCATCGCGGTCGCGAGCCGCAGCCATTCCTGCGCGGAAACGGAGAAGTTTCTCGCCCGGCACCATGTCCAGGAGTGCACCTCGGTTGGTTCATCGCTAAAATTCTGCCTGCTGGCGGAGGGCCAGGCCGATGTCTACCCGCGTTTTGGCCGGACGATGGAGTGGGATACTGCCGCCGGTGATGCGGTATTGGCTGCTGCCGGCGGAACGGTGCTGCGCCTGGACGGCTCGGTGCTGAGGTATGGCAAGTGCAGGCAGGCGAGCGATTGCGATTTCGCCAACCCTCACTTCGTCGCCTGGGCCGCAGCCCCGCCTGAAGGTTGGTGCTGACCATCATCGGTGCATGCGGTCGTCGCTTTGCCGTCTATTTGCATACGCGCAAGAAGCAGGCGGTTTACCAGCCTGACGTCGAACCGTTCTTCCGCCATCCGGCGCGAAGCGCGCCCCATGGCGGCAATCGCGGAACGCTTCTCAATGAAGCCTTCCATCGCTAAAACAAGCGACGAGACGCTGCGAGGCTCGATCAAAACGCCGTTGACACCTGGGTCCACCGTTTGCCTGCAGCCGGGTAGATCCGTCGTGATGATTGCGCGTCCGGTCGCCATGGCCTCCAGAATGCTTCTGGGGATGCCTTCCCGGTAGTAGGAGGGCAGCACGAACACGCTGCAGGCTGCAAGGTACGGACGCACATCGCGGGTGGTTCCCAGATACTGCACCACACCTTCCTGCACCCATCCAGCGACTTCTCCTTCGCTGATCGCTGTCGGGTTGGGATCATAGTGCCCCAGCAGTTGGAAGACGGCGTCGGGATGGCGCGCGCGGATTGTCCGCGCCGCAGCGACATATTCCGGGACGCCCTTGTCGCGCAGGAGCCGGGCGATCAGGAGAAAAACGGTCGGCTTTAGCGGTGGCGTCGATGCGTGGTAGTAATCAAGATCGACGCCCGACCCCGGCACTGTCGAGACAACAGAGGGGTCGTCGACCAGCCGGCGCTCTCTGATGTCGGCAAGATCCGCTTCGTTATAAACGAAGACGGCCCGTGCCTTCTTCATCGCGCATCGGTAGAGCCCGACGCACATCGAGCGCAGCGATCGGCGAACGGCGCTTTCGTCAGGCTCGACAGCGAACATATGGCCGAGTCCGGTGACGAGAAAGAACCTATGCGGCACCGCGCAGAGCCGCGCGGCAATGCCGCCGTAGATGATCGGCTTCATCGTATAGGGCAGGATCGCCGCCGGACGTTCCTTCAGGAAGTGACGGACCAGTGCGGCGAGCGTCACCAGGTCGGCAAAGGGGTTCAGTCCGGCCCTCGACATGGGGATCCGGATGAAACGCACACCAAGCGCATCCAGTTCTTCTTCCACGATCGGATCATGGTCGGGGGCCATTGCGTCGACATCAAACCCTGCCTTCACAAGATCCTTGATCAATTCGCGGCGAAAGTTCGTTAGCGACGAGGTCAAGCTCGCAATCAGGACTATCCTGGCGCGGGGTGCTTCTGCTTTACCGGAAAAGGTTTTGGATGCCTTCATGACCGCTACCGCATACGGCGGGCTTCGTTGACCGGTGCCTGCCACCCTACTTGCCGCGCCGCTTTGGTGACTTGCTGGTCGAGGACCTCGTCGTAGAGCGAGAGGTGGCTGTCGACGTAGGATCTCAGCGAGAACCGCTCGACGACGCGCCTACGCGCGCGTTCTCCCAGTTGCCGCCGGGCGCTTTGCGACAGGCACAGGATCGACGCGGCTAGTTTTGCTAGGCCATCTGCGTTTTCCGGTTCAACGACCATCTGCCGGTCCCCCAGCAGCCATGCGCAGTCTCCGACATCGGTGGCGATCGCCGGCACGCCACTGGCCATTGCTTCAGCCACGACCAGTGGAAATGCTTCCCCCCAAGCCGACGACAGCATAAACAGGTCGAGGCCCGGCATTAGCCGGTCAATGTCCGCACGCGCGTTTGAGACGGTGATCATCGGTGTTATGCCGAGTTCGACCGCCAAACGTCGGACGATCCCATGTTCGTGGCCGTCACCGATCAGGATCCCGTGCGCATCAAGCCCCAGGCTGCGAAGCGTGGCGATTGCACGCACGAAGGTGCCATGGTCCTTCATCGGATGTGCGCGCGCGACATTGCCGACAAGAAAGCGTTCAGTGGGCACGCCGAGCGCGTCGCAGAGATACCGTCGGGCGTCAGGGCGTGGGCGAAACTGATCGCAATCGACGCCGTTTGGAATAATACGCCGCTTGTCCGGATCGAAACCCAGCGCTTCGTGCTGGTCGGCCGACACCCGCGAACAGTAGGAAATTGCGCTTGTGCGATGGGAAAGGGAAGCGCTCAGCCGGATCACGGCACGTGTCAGCAGTTTCTCTGAGGCAAGGTTGGCGATGGAGTGGTGAATGCTCCATATGGTGGGCTGTCGCTCGCCGAGCAGCGATCCGAGCGATGCGGCGACATTGCCGTGATACATCCATCCGTGAAGCAGCCTCGGACGAGACGATCTCACGATCGCACGCAGTCTGACCAAGGCACGCGGGCCTGGTCGTGACTGCTGCATCTGTAGTGTCGCGACATCGATGTTGGCCGCTTGCAAATCGCGCGCGATCGGGCCAGGCGTCATCAGCGAAAGCACGGCGGGGTCGTAACGCGTTTGGACGAGCTTTGCGCCAAAGCGCGCGAGCATGTATTCCGCACCGCCGACATTCAGCCCCGTGATGCAATGAAGTACGGGGATCCCTGCCATGCTCGGCTCCTTCCTTGCGCGTACACCAACACCTACTGCCGCGGCCTGCTGGTGGTTTGCGGCCGCACCGCCTTCTTGTTGCCGAACGCGATAACGCTAGCACTGCGACCGGTCGATCGGCGAGCCGCCCTGGCTGCCGAAATCATGTCTTGCGGGATTTCCGCGTTTGGCAACAATTGTGCGATCGCTGCCAGGACTGAACCCTCATCACATCGTTCGGCATCGCGCTGCATACGATTGAATGCGCTCTTCAACAGCGAAGAGGGCACGGGTTGAGGGACCGCTCCAAGCACGCCGGGGATGGCCGATGGGGTGCGCTTATCGGTCGGATCGAAGAGTTCCTCGAACAGCTTTTCACCCGGTCGGGATCCAACGATCTCGATCATGATGTCCTTGTCCGGCACGAAGCCTGCCAGGCGGATCATGCGTCGAGCGATGTCGATGATCTTCACGGGCTCACCCATGTCGAGCACGAAGATTTCGCCCTGGCCGATCTGCTTCTGGAAACCGTAAGCCGATGCCTGAAGCGTCAGCTCGACGGCCTCTCGGATGGTCATGAAGAAGCGCGTCATTCTCTCGTCGGTGACCGTCAACGGACCGCCCTTGGCCAACTGATGCTTGAAGAGCGGGATAAGCGATCCGCTTGATCCAAGCACGTTGCCGAAGCGAACTGTCATGAAGCGGGGTCCCTGCCCGCTGGTGGCGCCATCGAGATCGAGCGCCTGGCAATAGAGCTCGGCAAGCCGTTTCGTCATGCCCATTATGCTGGAGGAGTTCACCACCTTGTCGGTGGACACCTGCACCATGGCGAGCGCACCGAACCGCTTGGCCGCGTTCGCGACGTTCATGGTACCGATGACATTGGTCAGAACGCCTTCGCAGGGATTGATCTGCACCATGGGCACATGTTTCAGCGCGGCGGCGTGGAAGACCAGTTCCGGCAGGTGCGCTTCGAAGATCTCATTGACCCTCTGGCTGCGCCGAACGCTGCAAAGGCAGTTCGAATGACGGACATCCGGAAACTCTTCCTTCAGGCAGAGGTCGATCGAATAGAGATTGAATTCGGTATTGTCGACCAGGACGATCTCGGCCGGGCCGCAGGCGGCGATCTGGCGGGTGAGTTCGCTGCCGATCGACCCACCTGCACCGGTAATGAGAACCCGCCGACCGGCAATCAAGCGCCTGATGGCGTCCTTGTCGAGGGCGGCCTGCGGCCGTTCGAGCAGGTCAGTCATTTCGATCGATCGGAGCTCGTATGGGTTCTCGTTGCTGGTCTGCTTGAACTCCGTGGCGCTTTGCAGCCGCGAGACTGCGATACCAAGGCGTTCGGCGGCCTGCAGCAACTCACCCGAAGCCGTCTCGTCGAAGGACGACAGGGGTTCGGTGAAAACGATATGGCAGGGCTGCTTGCCCACGGCCCTGAGATCGGCGACGACCTGTTCCAGATCCTCGAGCCTGCCGGCGATCGGTACCCCATGCAGCATCAGGCCAACCTGAGATTCACTCGAGTCGAGGCAGGCGACCGGCACATAGGGCGCCGCCGGATCGCGAAACAAAGCGCGTAGATAGAGATCCGCGGCGTTGCCGGCTCCAACCAGAAGCAGGGGAACGCGGTGGCGATGGCCATCGGCGTCGGCCTTTTCCGAACGCTTGTTTTTGGAAGGCAGGAATTCGTCTGCGCGGAAGCTTAAGCGGGAGGTCGCAAGGAAGGCAATCAAAAGCAGCGATTGCAGCGGCACAACAGTTCGCGGCATATCGGTGAGGCGTGTCGAAAAGAACAAAAGGGCGATGAGCACGAGCGAGGTCAAGACCACCGCGCGGATGATAATCACGAGGTCGCTGATTGACCCGTATTTCCAGTTTCGACTGTAGAGACCCGAGAGCGGGAACATGGCCGCGCAGACCGCCAAATACTGCGCGGACGACCAGGCCAGTATCTGCATCGTATCGGGGCGATCGCTCAGGCCTCCAGGCCCGTACCGCAGGAACAGGGCGACGAAAAGCGCGACCGCCGCCGACGCCAGATCCACCGCATAGAGCGCAGAGTTCTTTCGTGCGCCACGAGCGGCTGATTTGAGTTTCCTGACGCCAATCTGCGCAAGTGTGATCGCGGCGTCCCGGGCCGTTGCCGGGAAAGCTGCGCTGTCTGCGATGGCTCGACGATTCAATACACGAAATGCCCACGCACCGTAAAACGCCTTAAAGGCGGTCGGAATGCGAAACATAACGCCCCTCCTTCGACATGGCTTCGCTAGCCGGTGGCCAGAATGGGCCGGGCGAGTAATACGACCGAAAGTATATGCGTTACTGCTGGTGGAGTTCCGTCAATTCCATAGCATAAAAAAGATATACGCTCTCGACCTGTTCGGTGTCGGAGCGTGTTGTACCTTTTCCCTATTTGCATTGAACTCTAGAGACCACTTTGATTTTGGAAAGTAAACTAACGTTGAAGGATTAATCCTTTGGGGCAATAAATGTAATCTACAACATCGATCGATTTTGATGGCGCGGGAATACGACGAAAAAGATCAAAGATTTAGGTTCGCAAGTGTCGAATCGCGATAGGTGAGAGGATTAGGGAAGGCGCTTGATCGCTAACTCAAGTTCGTCGAATGTAACGATTCGTGATTGTGCCTGGTGCATCGGCGTCGGCGCATCGCATCGGTGGATGCGATCGTCGCGCAGGATTTGAACGGTTTGCCAGCCCCTCGTTCGCGGCGTGACAAAATCCTTGATGGCATTGTCGGCAACATAGGTGAGTTGCGATGCCGTCAGATGCGACGCGGTCTCGACAGCTTCGAATGCTCTTGGATGCGGCTTGCGATAGGACATGCCCCAGGCATCCGTACACAGGACGAGGTCAGCTTTATGTTCGAGCCCAAGCGCCTTGATCTTCGAACACTGGGTCGAGACAGGTCCATCGGTGATGATGCCGATGAAGTCGTCGTCCCGGCGATGGGACAAAAAACGTACCGCGTCGGGGGCGAGCGAGATCGAGGGCTGATGCTCCCGGTAGATCGTCACCAGCTGCTCTACCAGAGAAGGGTCGGCACCGCCCTCCGTTTCCACAAGCGCAAGATCGAAAACCTGGCCCCTGACGCCCGTCGCGAAAAGGCGGGCACAGCGCGCGGCGAAATCGGTCTGTCCCGTTCTTTGCCGCCACCATGCCCCCACAGCCGCAAAGCCGCTGAATACGAAGTCGCGCTCGAGATAGAGTGTGTCATCGAGATCAAAGATGATCCCGCGAGCAAAGGAGCGCATTTGGTCACCCGTCAAAAAGAGCCTGATCATAGCGCAACATGAGTACTCCATCTCGCCAATCGTCGTTGGCGCTGACGGGAAGGCCGGCGACCTCCTCCAGCAGCCACTGCGCGAAACGGGCCCCGGCGCGATCGGCTAGCGGATAACCGCCTCCGAACCGCGCGTTGAGTTCGATTACCTGCAATCCGCGTGTTACATCGGCGATTGCCTGAAAGCAGAGGGCGCCGCGTGCGTCGGGCAGTGCCTCAGCCATCCCCCGCGCAAGCGCGGGAAGCTCCGCCAGGCGCACGGTTCGCCCCTTCTCGACTTCGCCCGCCCGCACCGAGAGCCGTTCGTGTGCGATGCATGATCGGGCGATGCCATCACGGTCGACGAACATGTTGATCGTGTATTCGGGGCCGGAGAGGTATTCCTGGACAATCATCGGTTCGGCGCAGTCTTTAGGAAGAGCGTTTGGGTCGTGGATCACACTGATGGAGCGACTGGCGCTGCCGGAGCGCGGTTTGACGAAGACCGGCCATGTCCAGTCGGCGGTCGTCTGACGGGCATTCTCCAGCGTATCTGTACGAGGCACGGCGAGGCCTGCCCGGTGGAACGTGTGCATCGTACGCAGCTTGTCCCTGGCGATTTCTACCACCAAGGGCGGGCTCACATGGATCCGTGTTCCCCTCTCGGCGAAGCGCTCGGCGTTAAGGGAAAACGGCAACAATTCGGGGTCGATTGTCGGCACCACGAGATCGACGTTTTCTGTTCGGCAGATGTCGGCGACGGCATCGATGAACGCTTCGTCGTCGCAACCGGGCACGGCGAATGCCCGATCGGCCGTGTGACAAGCGGCACTGAGCTCGGGCCTCCTGTCACACGCCATTACCCGGAGCGTCACATCAAGCCGCGCGGCCGCGGCGCGAAAGCACTGGATGAGTTCGACCCGCCGTCCGGCGGAAGAAAAGAGAACGCACAACTCCCGTCTGCTCATCGCCAAAGCCCTCCGTTGGCGCCTGTCGTACTGTCTTTATCCGCCCTGGCTAAAGTCGCGGGCGGCCATCCGTCAGCTTGCCATGCAACGCAGGCCGATCCCCCTGCCAGTCGATGACTTCGAGGCAATTGCCGTCTCCACACAAGACGAGGAAACCGGCCTTCGTATGCACCTGGACCTGGCCCGTCAGGCCGATATATTTGCCCGCATTCGGGTGCACGGTCGCGCGGGTGACAACGATCTTGCGATCGCCGAAAAAGGTGAATGCTCCGGGATAAGGATCGCCGACGGCGCGAATGAGGCGCTCGATGTCCACGGCCGAACTTCGCCAATCGATTAGCCCATCCTCGGCTCTTCGGCGCGCGCAGTAGCTTGCGCCCCGCTCGTCTTGCTGGATGCCTTTCGCCAGCCCTTTCTCCAGGAGGTCGGCCGCCACGACGACCATCTCCGACAGGTTGCGCGTATGTTTGTCGTAGAGGGTCCGCGCGGTCTCGTCGGCGGCGACATCGAACAATCGTTGCAGCAGGATGTCCCCGGAATCCATGCCATCATCAAGCCAGAAGAGGGTCGATCCCGTGACCTTTTCGTTGCAGAGTATCGTCCAGGGGATCACCCCCCGTCCCCGCAGCCTTGGCAAGGCGGCCGGGTGGAAACCCAGGCAACCGCGTGCGGCGATGCTCCGAAATTGGGGGCCGCAGATCTGCGACCACCCGATGACCAGGATGACATCGGGCGCGAACTGCCGCAGGCTTGCGAGCGTGGCCTCGTCGTTGACATCAGAGGTTTCGACAACCTCGATCTCTGCCCTTCGCGCAATCGGCATAAGGTCGGCATGATCCGAATGTCGACCTGCTTTTGCACCGGGAAGGGTGAGCAGCAGGCCGGGTGCGCGCCCCGCACACACGAGCGCTTCAAGAGCGATCCTCGAACCCTCGACTGTCCCGACGAATGCGACGCGCATCGATGATAACTCCGTACCGAGGGAGAAAGGCAAGCTTGGGATGCAGCCTGTGGATGGCCGCGTCAAAATTACATCATACTAAAATTGAGGCCAGTGGATTTGTCGGACGCGAAACGCGTTCCTCAGTTTTTTCGGAGCCATCGCGTCTTCTTGGGGGCAGTTCCGGTACGGGGCGCCCCGAAGGCTTGTTCCGCTGTCCCAATTGAACCTGTGTTGATTTCATGCCCGCAAAGCCTTGATTTGCATGGGCCGATCGATGTCCAAGACAGACTGCTGTTGAAATGGGACAAGAAAAGCACTCAGTGCGGTTTTCTCAAAGCCTGCGAGGGCTTCTTTGTGCCCCAACAGCGGCCATTCGCGTTGACTACGGGGTTAGTTGGCGCGAGACGCCGCACTCTGACGCTGTTCGCGATGATGTCCGCCGGGTTGTCAGCCTCCGCGGCTCGCCAAGGAGGAGGAGGCGATCAATCGGCGCGCGTCAGCCGCCGACAAGCCCTCAATCGAGACTGCGTTCCTGACGGGGCCAAAGCAACGTCGTCATGAAGGTGGCAAAGGCGATGGCCACCAGTATGTAAGTGACGCGGGTGGAGAAGGACTCGGCGGCAGACCCCGGAAGCGGTGAGACGCCGGTTCCGAATACGAGGAGGAAGATCGTCAAGGCGCCCGCGTAAAGTTTGGCGGCCGGCGCACGCATGGCGGCACGACCGCCAAATACCAGGCCGGCCAGCAGGACCAATAGAAAGAGGAAAATGAGGGACGGCCGTAGCTGAAGCAGCCCGAATGCGACGGACGCGGCCACGCCTCCAGTGATATTGGTTATCACGATCCCCAGGGCCGCGCGCGTGCTGGCTGTGGCGTCGAATTGTGAGAGCAGTGACACGACTGTTATCGGAATGACAATCGCCGTGGCCAGCGCTTCGCGTGTCAGACAGGCAACCACCGCGATCAGGAGTATGGTGGTGTTGGCGGCAGCGTAGCGTGCCGCACGCGGATATGTCGTCACCGTCGTCGCCTTAACAGTGGGGCTACCTTTGTCCGGGATAAAGACATAGGCCAGCCACATCAAGAGCATTCCGGTCACCACACCCTGCACCAGGATCATTAGAATGGTGTCGCCGAGATCCTCGTTCAGAATTGTGAGGAGCGGCACCATAACCGCGATGACCAGAACAACAAAGATTGTGGGGCCGCCCTTGCCGTTCGCCTGTTGGTAGAAACATCCAAAGTAAATCAGCCCAAGCAGTAGCAACAGAACCGGCGGCCGGTCGCCAGTCAGCACGGATACGAATTGCAGAAGTGCTCCGACGACAAGAATAAACACTGTGACCGCCAACGCCTTTTGCAACGGCATAGGGCGGGAACTGGAGATCAGAAACTGTGCTGCAAACAATGGCCCAAGGAAGGGGATGATAGCCCCCGAATAGACTGAACAGGAAAAGCCGACCGCAACGGCAAGCGCTATGCGCA
Organism: Ensifer sp. 1H6; assembly: GCF_001976035.1. Lineage (NCBI taxonomy): Bacteria > Pseudomonadati > Pseudomonadota > Alphaproteobacteria > Hyphomicrobiales > Rhizobiaceae > Ensifer > Ensifer sp. 1H6. The sequence goes on from NZ_MOAI01000013.1 coordinate 95,592, forward strand.
GACCCTTGCGCTTTACATTGACGCGGTCCTCCTCGAGCGAAAGATACGTGTCAGCTGACATAGGTCAGGACCGACAGAATTCGGATCCAGAGACTGCCGAGCGCATTGGTGACCGGATGGTCCCCGGTATAGATCACCACATTCGCCTGCGAACCGTACCGAACGCCCTTGGGCCGTCCTTCGTCGAGAACCAGGCGGACGGGAAAGCTCTGTGGTGCTCGCACCCATCCAGTGTCTGTCGAAATCTTCGGCAGGCCCGTCGCTGGGTCGACACTCCCCTGAGCCACTCCCATCCCGATGCCTTCAACGGTCCCGGCGAAAATCTGACCGGGGAGAACATCGAAAAGCACCTCCGCACGGTCGCCGGCGGCAACCATCTCAAGGCTGTTTTCCTTAAACGCGGCGGTGATCCAAATCGTGCCGGTATCGATGAAAGTCATTGCACTCTCGCCAGCGCTGAGCATACCTCCGACGGAAAGCTGAAGATTGGTGACGACGCCTTCCGCCGGCGCGGAAACCGTCGTGCGCAGCAGATCAAGCTGAGCGGTTTCAAGCGCCGCGAGCGCCTCCTTCAATTGTGGATTGTCCTTTCCCGCAGGTCCAAGCTCCTCCTGAGCCCGCACGAGGTCGGCTGTGGCTGCATCCACGCCTGCATCTGCCTGATCCAGCGCGGCCGCGGCCTCATCATACTTCGCCTGGGCGTAGATACCGCGCCTGACAAGTTCCATGGCGCGGGTGGCTTGATCCTGGACGTTGACGCGCACTGCCTTCGTCTCCACCACCTTGGCCTGGGCGACATCGACGGACGCCGTCGAAGCGCCGATCGTCTGACCTACCCCTGCAAGGCGTGCTTCCGCCTCCGCAACGGCGAGCCGGTACTGTTGCGGGTCCAGGCGAAACAGCATCTGGCCGGACGTCACGGCGCTGTTGTCGGTCACGCCCACTTCAATGACCCGCCCGGTAACCTCCGGCGCTACGCCAACGACATATGCACTGACGGTCGCCTGCGAGGAAGAAGGAGTACGCCGCTCCATGAAAACCGTCACGACGAACAGAAGCAAAGCCATCAGGAGCACGGTGATTGCGACCGTGCGCTGCGGGTTTTTCTCTTTAACAGGCGCGCTCACTGTATTTGGAGCATCATTTTGAGGGGCCCCAGTTGCATCCGACGCCATGACGTTTCCCCCCTAAGATCACGCGGCCGTCGCGCCGAGGCTCTCCTTGCGCCAGCACTCGCGTTGTAATGGCAATCTAGTCCTAAGCTGTCTCCATCGCAACGGCCGCCGATGCGACGCATAAGCCAGGTATCCACCCATAGAACCGCGCCAGGCTGAGGCTGCATCGACTTCTCAAATGGCCGGTTCGAGGCGCGTCCAGCGAGCACTTTTGCGTCTGTCTTGCAGGAAGACCGAAACAGGTAAATAATCACCCAAGTACCGAGCTACCTGGGAAGTCCGGATTGGCTGGGAAGGGGGGCAGTAACAATGGAGCCGAAGGTGACAATCCCTGAGCGCGCACCGTCGCTCTTGAGAATGCTCGACGCTGCACTTCAGATCGGACTCGTAGCCTTACTGATCTTTGCCTGTAGCCGCATCATATTGCCCTTTGCTGGCATCCTGCTCTGGTCGGTGATCCTCGCAGTCATGCTCTATCCGCTGCACCAACGCTTGGTCGCCCGGGTCGGCAATCGCTGGTCGGCGACGTTAATCGGGTTGGTCAGCGTTGCGCTGCTGCTGGTTCCATTGGTCATGGTTGTGACGTCGCTTGGATCTTCCATACTTGAGTTCGTCTCGGGCTTGCAAGACAGCAGCCTGACGGTGCCGCCGCCGCCGACATGGCTTGCCGACCTCCCGCTGGTCGGCCAGAAATTAACCGAGACATGGGCTCTCGTCGCGACAAACATGCCGGCGGCGCTTGCCAAGTACGGCAAGATGCTAGGTGGAATTGCATCATGGCTGGCGTCGTTCGCGGGCGGTTTGGCCGCCGGTCAGCTGTCATTCGTGCTTTCGTTCGCAGTCGCTGCCGTGCTCATCGCCTATGGCGATGGTGCCACCGAGTTCGCCAGACGTCTGTTGGAACGTATCACCGGCAGCAAGGCACAAGGTACCCGGCTGGTTGCAATGACGGCCGCGACGATTCGAGGTGTGGCGGTCGGCGTAGTCGGCGTGGCCGTCATCCAGTCGTTGCTGATCGGGATAGGCTTTTTTGCGATAGGTCTTTCGGCAGCCGGAGTTTTGACGCTTTTGGTGCTATTGTTTGCCATCGTGCAGGTGCCGGCGGTGTTGGTAACACTACCTGTCATAGCCTATGTTCTTGCGACAGAAGCGACCACGCCGGCGATCATCTTTTCGATCTGGACCATTATTGCCGGGCTCAGCGACAACCTCCTCAAGCCATTGATGCTCGGCCGCGGACTTGACGTTCCAATGCCGATCATTCTGATCGGTGTAATCGGCGGCATGATCGCTGACGGGCTTCTCGGCCTGTTTGTGGGCCCTGTGCTCCTGGCTGTTGGCTATGTACTGCTCATGGAGTGGCTGCGGGACGAACCCATTGAGGGCGGGCCGCGAACTGAATATCCGCCGCCATGATCGCGGTCATTGCTCTTGGCTTGCTGGCGATGTTGGCATAGTTAGCATTTCAGGTGCTGGCATCGGTTTTCGCCGCCCGTTACTTCGCCCGGACCTCCCTGTGGCGGGATGACTGCGAACACCTTGCGTTCGACTAGGCCGTCCTCTTCGAGTTCCCTTAGCTGCTTGATCAGGAGCCGCTGTGAGCAGTCACCGAGTTCTCTTTTCAGGGCATTGAGCCGCAAGGTACCCTTGCGAAGATGATACAGGATCATGCCTTTTCACTCGCCGCTGATGAGATTGAGCGCCGCATACATCGTGACCGTGGCGTCTGGCTGCGTTGGCGCCTAATTGAATGTTGTGGGTAAAAATTTACTAAAGACGATTTCGAAATGCCGTTGCATATGGCACATTCACCAATGACAACGATCGCCCTATGACAACAATGGAATGACGGCATGGTCACTATCAAGGAAATCGCCAAGAGCGTTGGCGTGTCGTCGGCTACGGTTTCGAGGGTGCTCAACTACGACCCCGCCCTGTCGATCTCACCGGCAAAACGGCAGGCGATCATCGAGACGGCCGAGGCTCTGAACTATGAGACCCCGCGCAATCGCAACAAGGCGAACGGACAGGCTGCCCCCAGCCTTTTGACCAAGCTCGTCATCGTGCATTTTCTCGAGCCTTCGGACGAGATTGCCGACCCCTATTACGTCGGCGTGCGGCTTGGCATCGAAAGCCGCTGCCGCGACCTGAGGACGGAGATCGTCAAGGTCTTCCATTCAGACGCGCTGCCTGAGGCGTCCCTGCTTGCAGGCGCATCGGGTGTCATCGTCATAGGCAAGCATTCCGACAACGAGATCGCATGGCTGAGCGAGTATGCTCCACATGTCGTTTTTGCCGATTTCGACCCGAGGAGCGACCTGATCGACAGCGTGTTTTCCGATGTGGGGCTCGCCACGTGCAAGATCCTCGACGCTCTGAAGTCCAGCGGATACAAGCGCATCGGCTTTATCGGCAGCCACGAGAACCTCAATGGCACTGTCCAGCATTTCGCCGAGCGCCGATGTGTGGCCTATATCGATTGGCAGAAGAAGAACGGCACCTTCGCGCCTGAGCTTTTGGCGCTCTCCGATTGCTCATCGGGTCAGAGCCTCCGGCTCGAAACCGGCTATCGTCTCGCGCGCGATTTGCTGTCGCTCACTGACCGGCCGGATGTGATCGTGACATCCAACGACAACATGGCAATCGGCACCTATCGGGCGATCCAGGAATTCGGCCTTTCGATCCCGGCCGACATTGGCGTCATATCCTTTAACGACATCCCCGTTGCCCAGTTCCTGACGCCGTCGCTGACCACGGTGCGCATCCATGGCGAACATATCGGCGAGACAGCCGTCGATCTGTTGCTCGAGCGCCTTTCCGGCCGCAGCTACGGCAAGCAGGTGCGCATAGCCACCGAACTCGTTTGGCGCGACAGCTGCCGCAAACCCCTGGAATCCTTGTCGTTGTGAGCAGCTCAACGCGCGTGATAAATATTTACTAAATATTCCTTGCGCGTTGCCTGAATTTCGGTAAATCTTGCGCGGACGGCAGGAGAGGAGAACCTGCCCTCAGCAAGTTTCTAGGGAGGAAACGATGTACCGCAAAACGAACCTGTCGCGCGTCGCGGCTGGCGTGCTCGCCGCAACAAGCCTGCTTGCGTCCACCGCCGCCTTTGCCGGGGAAGTCACGATCTGGTGTTGGGATCCCAACTTCAACGTTGCGATCATGAAGGAGGCGGCGGCGCGCTATAGCGCGAAGCATCCCGAAACGACGTTCAACATCGTCGATTTCGCCAAGGCGGATGTCGAGCAGAAGCTGCAGACGGCACTGTCGTCGGGCACCACTGACGCGCTACCGGATATCGTGCTGATCGAGGACTACGGTGCGCAGAAGTACCTCCAGTCCTTTCCCGGAGCCTTCGCCGAGCTTTCCAGCAAGGTCGATTTTTCCGGCTTCGCGCCCTACAAGGTTCAATTGATGACGATGGACGGGGCCGTCTACGGCATGCCGTTCGACTCCGGCGTCACCGGCCTCTACTACCGCAAGGACTATCTGGAGCAGGCCGGCTTCAAGCCAGACGACATGCAGGACCTGACCTGGGATCGTTTCATCGAGATCGGCAAGCAGGTCGAAGCCAAGACCGGCAAGAAGATGCTCGGCCTCGACGTCAACGATGCGGGCTTCATCCGCATCCTGATGCAATCCGCCGGCGGCTGGTATTTCGACAAGGACGGCAATCTTTCGATCGAGAACAACGCCGCCCTGAAGGCAGCGCTCGAAACCGAACAGAAGATCCTGCAGGCCAATATCCATAAGCCGGCTGCCGGCTGGACGGAATGGGTCGCGACCTTCACCTCCGGCGATGTCGCCACCGTGACAACAGGCGTTTGGATCACCGGTACGGTCAAGGCCCAGGCCGATCAGTCCGGCAAGTGGGGCGTGGCACCGATTCCGAAGCTTGACGTCGAGGGCGCCTCGGATGCGTCCAACCTTGGTGGTTCCAGCTGGTATGTTACCGCAAGCTCCGCCGAGAAGGACGAAGCCATCGACTTTCTCAACGAAGTCTATGCCAAGGACGTCGATTTCTATCAGAAGATCCTGACGGAGCGTGGTGCCGTCGGCTCGCTGCTCGCGGCCCGCAACGGTCCCGCCTATTCTGAAGCCGATGCCTTCTTTGGCGGCGAGAAGGTCTGGCAGAACTTCTCCGACTGGCTGGCGAAGGTTCCAGCGGTCAATTACGGCGTCTTCACCAACGAGGTGGACACGGCAGTAACGGCGCATCTGCCTTCGCTTGGCGAGGGCGCGCCCATCGATGACGTGCTGAAGGCGGTCGATAGCCAGGCGCAGGGCCAGATCCAGTAACGGCTCAAAGGCAGGCGGCAACCGCCTGCCTTCTCGCTCGGGCGCATGCGGCCATCACGTCGCGTGCCCTCCGCAACATCATCCCTTTTCGTTGAGGGCACCCATGGCTGCCGGCAAAACAGGCGGATTGAAGCGCTACTACGACCTGAACGGCTGGCTGTTCGTCGCCCCGTCCTTGCTTCTCATCGCAATCTTCCTCGTCTATCCGATTTTGCGCTCGCTCTACCTGTCCTTCTTCTCGGGCAAGGGAATGATGATGAAGTTTGCCGGCTTCGGAAACGTTGCACGGCTATGGAACGATCCGGTCTTTCTTCAGGCTCTGAAAAACACCGTCACCTTTTTCATCGTCCAGGTGCCGATCATGATCACGCTGGCGCTTCTGCTTGCCGCGGTCTTGAACAACGACAAGCTGAAGTTCATCGGCTTTTTCCGCACCGCCATTTTCCTGCCCTGCGTCGCCTCGCTCGTTGCCTATTCCGTGCTTTTCAAAAGCATGTTTTCCGTCGATGGCGTGGTGAACTCCGCACTTCTGGCGGTCGGCCTGATCGCCACCCCGATCGGCTGGCTGACGGAACCCTTCTGGGCCAAGGTGCTCGTCATCCTGGCCATCACCTGGCGTTGGACCGGCTACAACATGATCTTTTACCTTGCTGCCTTGCAGAACATCGACAAGTCGATCTACGAGGCGGCGCGGATCGACGGCGTGCCCGCATGGGCTCGCTTCGTCTACATCACAGTACCAATGCTGAAGCCGGTGATCCTGTTTACGACGATCATCTCGACCATCGGCACGATCCAGCTGTTCGACGAAGTCTACAACCTGACCGAGGGCCGCGGCGGCCCGGCGAACGCAACGATCACCCTCTCGCTCTATATCTACAATCTCACCTTCCGCTTCATGCCGAGCTTCGGCTACGCGGCGACCATTTCCTACGTCATCGTGATCATGGTGGCGCTTCTGTCCTTCCTCCAATTCTACGCGGCGAGGGATCGGTCATGAACGCCTCACGCCTGGCCACAACCGCATTGCAATACGCCTTCCTCGCGGCTGCAGCCTTCCTGTCGATTTTCCCGTTCATCTGGATGGTGATCAGTTCGACGAACAAGTCGATCGACATCATTAGCGGCAGAACGGGTATCGGAGATGCCTTTGGTACAAATGTCACCAACTTCTTCGCACAGGTCGACGTGCCGCTGGTTTTCTGGAACTCCACGAAGGTCGCGGTGCTTGCGACGCTTTTGACGATCGTCGTTTCGTCGCTCGCCGGCTACGGTTTTGAGATGTTCAGATCCAAGGCGCGCGACCGGATCTACGCGCTCGTGCTTCTGACACTCATGGTGCCGTTTGCCGCACTGATGATCCCGCTGTTCATGATGATGGCGAAGAGCGGTCTCATCAACACGCATATCGCCATCATGCTGCCGACGATCGCGTCCGCCTTCATCATCTTCTACTTCCGCCAGTCGACAAAGGCCTTTCAGACAGAGCTTCGCGACGCCGCCAAGGTCGACGGCCTCAAGGAATGGCAGATCTTTCTCTACATCTACGTTCCGGTGATGCGCTCGACCTACGCGGCCGCCTTCGTCATCGTCTTCATGACCAACTGGAACAACTACCTCTGGCCGCTCATCGTCCTCCAGTCGAACGAGACCAAGACGATCACCCTCGTCGTCTCCTCACTCGCCTCGGCCTACTACCCCGACTACGGCGTGGTCATGATCGGCACGATCCTTGCCACGCTCCCCACCCTCCTCGTCTTCTTCGTCATGCAGCGCCAGTTCGTACAGGGCATGCTCGGCTCAGTGAAATAGGAACGTCGTCAATGCGCATTACTGAAAACTTCAATGCCGACTGGGTCTTCCGCAACGGCTTCGAGCCGGCACATGTTCTAGCACTTCAGTCGGGCGAAACCGTGCGCCTGCCGCACAGTGCCGTCGAGCTGCCTTACAACTACTTCGACGAGACCGATTACCAGAAGCCCTTCACCTATCAAAAGCGGCTCGACTGGCGCCCGGAATTCGAGGGGCGCGAAGTCTCGCTCATCTTTGATGCCGCCATGGCCGACAGCGTCGTCTATCTGAACGGCAAGGAGATCATTGCACACAAGGATGGCTACACGCCCTTCGAGGCGCGTTTGACACCCCATTTGGTGCGTGGCGAAAACCTGATCACGGTCAAGATCGATGGCTCTGAGAACCCCGAGATCCCGCCCTTTGGCGGCCAGATCGATTACCTTTGCTATGCCGGGATCTACCGCGACGTCTGGCTGAAAGTGGCAAGCCCCGTCTCGATCGCCAATGTGAAGATCGAGACGCCGGATGCGCTTGCCGAAAAGAAGTCCGTCACCGCTCGTGTCTTTCTCTGCAATCCGCAGGGGCACGCCTTGTCCGGCACGCTTTCCGCCAAGATCCGCCGCAAGGGTGGTGGCGACGTTGCGGCTTCCTCGATCAAGTTCGATGGCAACGAGGTGGCCCTCACCTTTCCCGATCTCACCGATATCGAACTCTGGGATATCGACAACGCGGTGCTCTACGCCCTGTCGCTCAAACTTGAGACAGAGTACGGCGAAGACGTGCTGACGCAACGTTTCGGTTTCCGCACTGCGCTCTTCACGCCGGAAGGCTTTCTGCTGAACGGCAGGCCATTGAAACTGCGCGGATTGAACCGGCACCAGGCCTTTCCCCACACCGGCTATGCCATGGGGCGGCGCGCGCAGGAAAAAGACGCCGACATCCTGAAGCATGAACTCGCCTGCAATGTCGTGCGCACATCGCACTATCCGCAGTCGAAGTGGTTCATCGAGCGCTGCGACGAGATCGGCCTGCTCGTTTTCGAGGAAATACCCGGTTGGCAGCATATCGGTGGTGAAGCCTGGCAGAAAGAATCGATCGAGAATGTGCGCCGCATGATCGAGCGTGACTGGAACCATCCTTCGATCATCATCTGGGGCGTTCGCATTAACGAGAGCCAGGACAACCACGCCTTCTACGCGGAGACGAACCGACTTGCGCGCGAACTAGATTCCACCCGCCAGACCGGCGGTGTGCGCTTCATCACCAATTCGGAATTGCTCGAAGACGTTTACACGATGAACGACTTCATCCTCGGAAACGAGGAGTTGCCGGGCAACAACCGCGGGCGCGTGGTCCTGCGCGATCGGGTGGAGACGACGGGTATTCGCCGGCCGATCCCCTATATGATCACCGAATACAACGGCCACATGTATCCGACCAAGCGCTTCGACCAGGAACAGCGACAGGCCGAACATGTGACGCGTCACCTCTTGATCCTCAACGCCGTTGCCGGCGACCAGGACATTTCCGGCTCCACCGGTTGGTGCATGTTCGATTACAACACCCACAAGGACTTCGGCGCCGGCGACCGTATCTGCTATCACGGCGTGCTCGACATGTACCGGATACCGAAACTTGCGGCCTATGCCTATGCCTCGCAGGGGGATCCGAAGGACAATGTCGTGCTTCAGCCGGTGACCTTCTGGGCACGCGGCGAGCGCAATATCGGCGGCGTACTGCCGCTGATCGTGCTGACGAACTGTGATTATGTCGAAGTGAAGTTCGGCGAATGGCCGGCAAAGCGGATCTACCCCGACAGGGAGAACTACCCGCATCTGCCGCATCCTCCCGTCGTGCTCGACCTGCGCAGCGTGACGCCGGAAGAATTCGGCACCTGGGGTCGGGTCTGGCGCGAAGGTACCTTCACCGGCTACGTCGACGGCAAACCTGTGAAGACGCTGACCCTTCCGGCCGACCCGGTCCCGGCGACGCTGGAGGTCGTAGCCGACGATACGGAGCTTCGCGCCTGCGAAAAGGATTCGGTGCGCGTGGTGGTGCGCGCGCTTGATCAATGCGGCAATCTGCTGCCCTATTTCGAGGAGCCCGTCCTGCTTTCGCTGGATGGCCCCGGCCGGATCATAGGGCCCTCAGAACATACGCTTAAGGGCGGCGCGACCGGCTTCTGGATCGAAGCCGGCGAGGCCAAGGGCAAGCTTGAGCTGACGGTGGCGAGCCGCCGCTTCGAGACCCAGTCCGTCACCTTTACCGTCAGCTGAGTAACCGCCATGGCCGAAGTCCGTCTCACCGACATTCGCAAGCGCTTTGGCGCGCTCGAAATCATCAAGGGCGTCGATCTGTCGATCGAAGCCGGAGAGTTCGTCGTCTTCGTTGGCCCATCGGGCTGCGGAAAGTCGACGCTGCTGCGTATGATCGCCGGTCTGGAGGATATCTCCTCCGGCGAACTCACCATCGGCGGCGACGTCATGAACGACGTTGACCCCTCCAAGCGCGGCATCGCCATGGTGTTTCAATCCTATGCGCTTTATCCGCACATGACGGTGCGCGAGAATATGGGCTTCGCGCTCAAATTCGCCGGTATGGCAAGAGAGGAAGTCGATAGCCGGGTCAACGACGCGGCACGAATTCTCGAGCTTGAACCGCTGCTGGATCGCAAGCCGAAAGCGCTCTCGGGTGGTCAGCGGCAACGCGTCGCGATCGGCCGCGCCATCGTGCGCAATCCGCTCGTCTTCCTGTTCGACGAGCCGCTGTCGAACCTGGACGCCGAGTTGCGTGTGCATATGCGCGTCGAAATCGCCAAGCTGCACAAGGAACTGAAGTCGACCGTCATCTACGTGACGCATGACCAGGTGGAAGCGATGACGCTGGCCGACAAGATAGTCGTCCTGCGGTCTGGTGTCGTCGAACAGGTGGGCGCACCACTCGATCTCTACGACGACCCGGCAAACACCTTTGTTGCCGGATTTATCGGCTCACCGCGCATGAATTTTCTGAAAGGCCATGTCGCAAGCGTCGCAGACGGCCGCGTGACAGTGGCACTGACGAGCCAGCCCGGTGTGGTGTTGACACTTCCTCTTACATCGACATCCATTGCCACCGGCGACGTCGTAACCCTTGGAATTCGTCCCGAGCATTTTCTCGCTGAAGGGAAGGGTGACGTTGATCTCACGGTGAAGGTCGATGTGGCAGAGCACCTCGGCAATACCAGCTATGTCTACGCTCATGTTTCCGACAGCGAGCGGATCATCATCGAACACGGTGACGTCCGTAATATCGCAAGTCGCGAAACCCTCAGCATCGGCATCGCCGCATCGCGGTCCTTCCTGTTCGACATGGATGGAATCCGTCTCAGATAGCGAAATTTGCGGCGCAGAGGCGACCCGTATCGTTTTCCTAGCCGCTTCGGCTCGACCGATGGCTACGCGTTATCGCTGCCCGAAGGGAGAGGCAAGAGCTGTCCTGCCCCACGCCGGCCTCGAAGAAACGCCACTTGCGCACAAGTCTTCGAACTGTGCGCAAGCGGTGCCGAAACCCGTCAACTGACGAAACCATTGTCTCAGTTCAATCGCGCGCCCTGTGACGAAAACAGGTGGATTTTCGCCAGATCAGGGGCGATCGTCACGGTCTGCCCGGGTCGAAGCTCCATTCGATCGCGGATCACCAATGTCGTATCGAATGCGCCGAGCTTGACGACCAGATGCGTCTCGGCGCCAGTCGGCTCCACCACGCCGACTGTCGCTTGGATGCCGCTCTCGGCAATAGCCAGATGCTCAGGCCGGATGCCATAGGTGTGCGCAGCACCGCCGGAGTAATTCGGCGGCAGCGGAAGCGCTTTGCCGTCCTCTGTGACGAACTGCCCATCGAGGATCGAGCCGTGGAAGAGGTTCATCGCGGGCGAACCGATGAACGTGGCGACAAAGGTGTTTACGGGCCGATCATAGAGGTCGAGCGGCCGGCCGATCTGCTCGACGACACCACCACGCATGACGACGATGCGGTCTGCCATTGTCATTGCCTCGATCTGATCGTGCGTGACGTAGACTGTCGTTGTCTTCAGCCGCTGGTGCAGATCCTTGATTTCGGCACGCATGGTTACGCGCAGTTTGGCATCGAGGTTCGACAGCGGTTCGTCGAACAGAAACACCTGGGGATGACGGACGATCGCACGGCCCATCGCCACGCGTTGGCGCTGGCCTCCGGAAAGTTGCTTCGGCAGGCGGTCGAGCAAAGGTTCGAGTGCCAGGATATCGGCCGCCTCCTTTACCCTGTTTTGGATCGCGGCCTTGTCCTGTCCCTTCAGCTTCAGCGCAAATCCCATATTCTCCGCCACAGTCATATGTGGATAGAGCGCGTAGCTTTGGAAGACCATGGCGATATCGCGTTCCTTGGGCGCGATATCGTTGACAACGCGGCCGCCGATGCGGATCTGGCCACCGCTGATGTCTTCGAGACCGGCAAGCATACGCAGCAATGTCGATTTTCCGCATCCAGAGGGCCCGACGAGTGTGACGAACTCGCCATCCTCGATGTCGATGGAAACATCGTGAATAACCGGAACGGCGCCATATTGCTTTCTAACCTGTTCGATAGTGACAGATGCCATTGCTTATTCCTCCCCTTGCGCGATCACAGTTCGAGTTGCCAGATCGTGGCGGCGGTAATGTTGTCCGCGGGCGCTGATAGGCGTGCCGTGCTGACGGTGGCAAAGCCTGGCAGACGTTTCGTTCCCGTCCAGCGACCGTTGTCGGCGAAGACCTCAATCGAGCCGACATCGAGGAAAATACGCAGCGTCGACGGTTGCGCCCCGACGGCGATGTATCGCGGTGCGCCCTTGCCGTCCGGCAGGTCGTAGTGGATGATCAGGCCTTCCGGTCCGAGCTGAACGCCGAGACCAACGTCCGGATGATCAAGCTCGAGATGAAACTGCGCACCCGGCGCCGCGAGTTCGATGACGATCTCGACCGCCCCGTTGTTAAGGCCGACAGGCTCCTGCCCCTTGAGTTTGTTGTCGTCGATCAGGTCACGACGCAGCGTCGCAACCGTTTCGACCGGCGGCGTCAGCAATGCGTCCTTTTCCAGCAGCAGCTGGCGAGGCAGTGTCATTGCCGTCGGAAAGTCTACTTTTTTTGACACCTCGGTCCAGTTGGCAAGCCAGGCGATGCCGATCGGCCCGGATCGATCGACGAATGCCTGGAAAGCATAGGCATCGGTCGCGAAATCCAGTTCCTGCTCGAATTCCTTGACGAAGCTGCGGCCGTCGAAGCGGCCGACCGTTGCCGCTGTGATGTTCCGGCGGCCGGTCTGCGGGTCGCGGCTCGTCAGCAGTCCGAAGATGAGCGCCCAGCGCGTTTTCGGATCATCAGCCGGGCCGTCGAGCGGCACGATGCACGGGCACTCCGCCGCCGTCATCCCGTACCGGTCTTCCCGGTGGATAATGCCGACAAAGGTCCAGTCGGAGGCACCGTTCGGATCGCCACTTTCGTAGAGCAGGACGACGCCGCCGGCGCGGTCGCGGCTGCCAATCAACATTTTCCAAAGGTGGTCCGGGCCCTTGAAGACATAGGGGTCGCGAAAGTCGAGCGTCAGGTCAAGACCGGACGGCCGGTCAGCAAGAATGATCTCTTGCGCGCCAAGCGTGATCTGGTCGTGCGATACCGCCGTCAATTGGATCTGCTCTTCGGGTTCCCGGTCCTTGACCTGCTCGGTGAAGAAGACACGGATACCCGGTTCACCAGACGATAGTGGAATTGCCGAGCCGGAAAACGCCCCGCCGCGGCCATCGGCGCGGGCCGAAAGGTCCGAGGAGGGAAACAGGAAGATCGGCAAGTGTCGCCAATGAATGTAGTCGTCCGATACGGCATGGCCCCAATGCATGGTGTTCCAGCGCAGGCTGTGCGGATAGTGCTGGTAGAAGAGATGGACATGGTCGCCAAAACGGCCAAACCCGTTGGGATCGTTCATCCATCCGAAGGGTGGGCGGAAGTGGTACCCGCCGGCGACCGTCGGCGCCGCATTTTCCCGGCTGCTGTGCAGGATCTGAACGCCCTCGGTCAGAACATTCTGGTGCTGAAAGGCATAGGCAACGGAGACGAGCGTTGTGGTCGGATCATAGGCGAGAACGGTTCGACCGCCCTGCCCCAATTCCAGGCTGCGCTGCTCGAATTCGTCGCTGTTGGACGCGATCAGACGGTTGATTTCGCGGCCGCCCACGGTCGCTCTGATCTCGACCGACGTTCCAGTTTGTCTCGCCTTGAGCCAGATGTGGATCGTGGTCGCATCCGCAAGGACTGCACTGATCGTCTCGACGTCTGCGGCGGCGGCCGAAGCGGTTTCTGCATGCTTTGTCATTGATCAACCTTTCACGGCCGAGCCAACGAAGGAACTCACGAACAGCGCTGGAAGGCAAGATAGAGGGCGAGGATAGGCAGCATCATCAACACGGATGCGGCCATGGCGCGGTCCCAATAGATGCTGTCCTGGCCAAAGAACGTGGCGATCGCGACGGCGAAGGGCCGCGCATAATCGGTCTGGGTGACGAGGATCGGCCAAAGGTACTGGTTCCAGCTCTCGATCCCCATCAGGATCGAGACGGTGGCAAGTGCCGGCAGGCTGAGCGGCAGGAAAATCGACCGGTAGATGCGAAAGATCGATGCTCCGTCGATCTGCGCAGCCTCGAAGAGCTCCTTCGGAAGCTGGGCAAAGAATTGGTAGAAGAGGAAGATATAGAGCGGGCTGGCGATCCAGGGCACGATCTGCACGGCGAATGTATCCGTCATTCCGGCGCGTGACACCATGATCACGAGCGGCATGATGATGCTTTCCTGCGGAATGACGTAGAGGGCTATGACCAGTGAAAGGATCACTGCGCGGCCACGCACGGAGCCCCAGGCAAGGACAAAACCTGCCATGGAATTGACGATCAGGCCCGACCCGACCGTCAGCGCGAGGATGATTAGCGAATTCACCAGATAGCGCCCAAAGGCAAGCTCGCCTGAGAAATTGCCGACCTCCGCAAAGTTGGCGAGGGTCGGATCGGAGACCCAGAACGCCCTGAAACTCCCCATGTCGGCCAGGATCTGGAAACGATCGTCCTTCAGGCTGGCAATCAGCAGCATGAACAGGGGGGAGACGATGACGAGCGCGATAACAAGGATGCAGGCCGTCTGGACGATGCGTAGCGAACCAACGGCCGAGCGGGTGCGCATCACCTGCGCGTGCGGTGTGGAAATTGCGATATCAGACATCGAAACGCCTCAGAAGTTGACGCTGAAGCAGCGCGATAACGAGAACGATGAGAAAGAGAATGACCGATACGGCCGAAGCATAGCCGAGCTTCTGCTCCTCGAAGCCGGAGCGCACCATGTAGTGGACGACCGTCTCCGTGCTGCTCTTGGGACCGCCTTGGGTCAGGATGGCGACCTGCGTATAGAGCTTGAACGCCTGGATTGTCGTAATCACCAGAACGAAGACATGGGTCGGCCGCAAGCCCGGCATGGTCACATGCCAGAAGCGCTGCAGCGGGTTTGCGCCGTCGATCCGTGCTGCGTCGTAGAGTTCATCCGGAATGGACTGAAGGCCGGCGAGATAGACGATCATCTGGAAGCCGTAGGCCTGCCAGGCCGACAGCAGGACGATCGAGAACATTGCCCAGTTGGGGTCCCCGAGCCAGTCGATCGGTTCGATGGCTCCGCCCGACAGGAAACCGATCACCTGGTTGAACGGTCCGGTCGGGTATTGAAAGAGCGTTCCCCAGATGACGCAGACGACGACCATCGACGTGATCGCAGGCAGGAAGAACAGTCCGCGAAAGAGATTTCGAAATGGCATCTTCTGGTGCAGCAGCAGTGCGGTGGCAAATGCCAGGCCGCATTGCACCGGCAGGATCCAGAAAGTGAAACGCGAGACGTTCCAGAGCGATGTCCAGAAGAGATCGTCCCTAAAGATGCGCAGGAAGTTGCCGAAGCCGACAAAACGGACCGGCGTTGGCCGCGGGACCAGCGGTTGATTGGTCATCGCCGTCCAGAAAGACAACAGGAACGGAACGATAAGGAATATCGTCAGCAGCACCACCGCCGGCGCAAGCATGCCCATCTCCTGAAACAGCCGGCTCTTGTCCCGGCGCCAGGCGGGACGCGCTGCAATCGCCGGCTCGGCTGATTGTTGCAATGTCATATTCTCCTCCTCCTTAGATCGATGCGCAGGCCGGCGACGGGTACGATGGCGTTAGACCGGCTGCGGCCGCGCCATCGTGGTCCCGTCGTTGGTTGCCTATTGCTGCTCGTCGAATGGCGGGTACCCGTCGTTCTCCTCGATGTCCTCGTCGATCTTGGCCGCGGCCGCCGACAATGCCGTCTTGGCATCGCCCCCGTTGAAGATCTCGTCGACGGCCTGCATGAAGGTCGATGTGATGACTGGATAGGCCGGATGCGGGGGACGCGCGACCGCGGTCTTGGACGCCTGTTCGAATGCGACGGCGAGCGGACCACCGGTGTTGTACAAGGGGGATGCTGCTGCGAAGCTCTTCAAACCGGGATAGCCGGAATCGGCGATTGCATAATCCCGGTAGAGCTTGTCCTTCAGCATGAAGCTGACAAACTTGCCGGCGATGTCCGGATGCTCGGAGGCCGTCGTGATGCCCCAGATCCAGGTGCCGTTGGGGCTAGCACCCTTCGGCCCGAACTTCGGCAACGGCATGACGACGATGTCGTCCTTCATCGACGCGGCAGCTTCGGCGTAGAACCAGTGGCCCCCGAGTGCGAGCGCTGCAGGATGGCCTTCGGCGAAGAACTGGTTGGTGCCGGAAGATTGCGGCACGACCCAGCCGTTCTTGACCCATGTCTGCATCATCGTCAGGGCCTTGACGCACGCATCGCTATCTAGGGTGCCTGTCGATTTCCAGGTCGTACGATTGATCAGGTCGCAGCCCGCCGACTGCAGGATCGGGCCGTAGGCGTAGGTGATCCATTCGGTTTTGATGCCGTATCCGCGAAACGTGTCGAT
Organism: Ensifer sp. 1H6; assembly: GCF_001976035.1. Lineage (NCBI taxonomy): Bacteria > Pseudomonadati > Pseudomonadota > Alphaproteobacteria > Hyphomicrobiales > Rhizobiaceae > Ensifer > Ensifer sp. 1H6. The sequence continues at coordinate 111,881 of NZ_MOAI01000013.1, forward strand.
CGGCCACTTGACGCCATCGACCTTGGCGAGCTTTTCGAGGTAACCTTCAAATTCTTCCTGTGTCCAGGCATCGTCCACCGACTTCGGAATGCGGGCGCCGATCGCTTCCAGATACTTCCTGTTGCCGTAAAGCACGACGGAGGAGTCGGTCAGGCCGATTGCATAGAGATCCTTGTCGATCGGATAAGTGCCCTGGGCGATGTTCGACGGCGTCATGTCGTCGAGAACATCCTGATCGATCAGAGATTTGATCGGCTGCAGGTAACCGGACCAGACATAGTTGGCGAGGAAAGGTGCATCGAGTTCCATGACATCAGGCAACTGCTTGGACATGACCGCAGCGCTGAATTTTTCATTGTAGGCATCGTGCGGTGCGTAGATCAGCTCGACATCCACATCCGGATTGGCGGCTTCGAAGCGCTTGACGACATCGCCATAGGTCGAAACCCAACCTGGGTCGCCTTGGTGCATGACATGCAAGACTGTCTTCGCCTCTGCACCCACGGCGGTGGCCATAAGGGCAACCGACCCCATTAACATTGAAAGTAAACGTTTACCCATCACTGCAACTCCTCCTCGACAGGGTTTGGTCTTTCAGTTTGATCAGACGGATGAGCGCTCCACCAACTGAAACGCGAGTTTGCGCACCTCGCCGGGGGCGCTATTTTCGGCAAGCAGAATGTCTGCCGCCAGGCGGCCCATGGCACGATGCGGCAAAGCCATGGTCGTCAAAGGCGGATCAAGCCTGGTTGCAATGTCCACCTGGTTGTCGAAGCTTGCGACCGCGACGTCATCTGGAATTTGTGCACCCACCCGGCGCAATGCGGCGTAGACTTCCATGGCAACGCGATCGTTGCCGCAAAGGATCGCATCCGGGCGCTCCGGTCCGTCCATCAGCGCAGTTACGTGTGCAAGCACAAGGCTGTGGGCCCGGTCGCTATAGATCGCCCGGCGGACCGCCGGCAGGACGCAGGCACGACCTGCATCAAGCCCGGCTTCGTCAAGGGCACGCCGGAAACCGGCCTCGCGCAGCTCTCCTGCCAGAAGCCCCGGCAGGTTGATGAAGGCAATGTTCCGGCGGCCAGCCTCGATCAGATAGGTCGTGATCTCGTGAGCGGCAGCGATCTCGTCCGGCACCAAGGACGTCACTTTGTCATTGGCCTCACGGCAATTGATCATGACGCCGACCGTATCTGCGAACTCCGCCGGCAGCGATACCATCTTGTGATACATCGCGGCGTAGGCAATCGCGCGTGGGCGGAAGCGGCGCACCTCTTCAAGCACGGAGGCCACATCGCGACCTCCGCCGAGCGTCATTGCAAAGACCGCCATGTCCGCCGCGCGGGCGGCGCCATCCAGTCCGCGGATGATCTCGGTGGCGAAGGGCGAGGTGATCAAGTCATCGGCAACGACACCGATCAGCGGCATCCAACCCTGTCGCATGCCACGAGCGGCCAGGTTGGTGACGTAACCCAACTCTTCGGCGATTTCCTTGATGCGCAGTCGCGTTTGTTCCGACATTCGCGCCGAGCCGCCATGCAACGCACCCGAAACGGTCTTGATGGAAACGCCGGCGCGTTCAGCAATGTCGCTCAATGAGGTCGTCACGGGCAGTCCTTGGGTTAACGGTTACCCAGTCATTACCCGATCGCGATAATTGAGTCAATCTCAGGCACCAATCAACCGCAGTTGAGGTTTGTAGCAAAGGGTTTATCACCCGCTCCGGCATAGCATGTCGATCGCTATCGACCCGTCCGGCTGGCGACCGAAGGAAAGCCCCGGAACTGGGAGGTTCCGGGGCTTCCTCGCCGCGCGACCGGGAGAAAAAGCTACGCGGCGTGAACCTTTCTTGCGCTTCTTGCCCATTCCGGGATCCAGTTGCCGTGAGCGGCAAGCAGGTCGTCGGTGAGCGACCAGATCTGGTCGAGATCGAGTTCGGCGGCCGTGTGCGGATCCATCATGGCCGCATGATAGAGATGCTCGCGGTTCTCGGTCATCATCGCGGCGACCGTCAGTTCCTGCACGTTGATGTTGGTGCGGATCAGTGCGGTCAACTGCGGCGGCAGATCGCCGATAAAGGTCGGCTGTATGCCGTTTTCATCCACCAGGCATGGCACTTCCGCTGCGCAATTGTCGGGCAGCGAGGTGATGCAGCCATTGTTGCGCAGGTTGCCGTAGATGACCGAGGGCTCGCCGGTCCAGACGGAGTTCATGATGGAGGAGGCATACTCCTTCGACGGCTTGACCTCGATCTTGTCGGCGGAGCGATAGGCCGCTGCCTGCCCTTTCCAACGCTCGATCTGCTCGATGCAGCGCTTGGGATATTCGTCGAGCGGGATGCCGAATTTTTCGATCAGATCGTCGCGGCCTTCCTTGATGAAATAGGGCGTGTATTCGGCGAAGTGCTCCGAGCTTTCGGTCACGAAATAGCCGAGCCGCGTCAGCATCTCGTAACGCACCTTGTTCGGGCAACGCGGATTCCAATGGCTGGGCTTCGGGAAGCGGCCTTCGCGATAACCGCGCAGAAGATCTGGATAAAGGTTGCGATAGGATCCGTCCGGCTGGCGGTGCTCGAATTTGAGGAAGAACGCCATGTGGTTGATGCCGGCCGAGCGGTAGCGGATCTCCTCGTAAGGAATGTTCAGATCCTCGGCGAGTTCCAGCGCCGTGCCCTGCACGGAGTGGCAAAGGCCGACCTGCTTGATCCGGGGATATTTCTCGGCGATCGCCCAGGTGTTGATCGCCATTGGGTTGACATATTGCAAGAGGATTGCCTCGGGGCAGACCTCGGTCATATCAGCGCAGATCTTCCAGAGATGCGGCACGGTGCGCAGGCCGCGCATGATGCCACCGACGCCGAGTGTGTCGGCGATGGTCTGACGCAGGCCATACTTCTTCGGCACCTCGAAATCCGTGACCGTGCAGGGCTCGTAGCCACCGATCTGGAATGCAACGACGACGAAGTCGGCACCATCGAGCGCCTTGCGCTGGTTGGCATGCAACTCGATGGTGGCTTTGGCGCCGAGCGTTGAGATCAGTTTCCGTACGACGACTTCGCTTTCCTCGAGCCGTTGCGGATTGATGTCCATCAGCGCGATCTTTGCATCCGACAGGGCCGGACGCTGCAGAACGTCGCCGATGATGTTCTTCATGAACACGGTCGAGCCGGCGCCGATGAAAGTGATCTTGGGTTGTCTGGTCATGGATTGCCTCTGCTTTCTGACGATCATGCTGCCACATCGAAGGCGGCTCGAACGAGCCGCTCGGTGTAGGCGGTCTTGGGATTGGTAAGAATGTCGTGCACCGGTCCCTCCTCGACGATCTTGCCGTTCTGCATCACCACGACGCGGTGGCAGAGTGCGCGCACGACCTTGAGGTCATGGGAGATGAAGAGGTAGCTCAGGCCCCGCTCGTCCTGTAGTCGGCGCAAGAGGTCGATGATCTGCGCCTGGACGGAAAGGTCGAGCGCCGAGGTCGGTTCGTCGAGCAGGATGAATTCCGGCTCGAGCGCGACGGCGCGGGCGATGGCGATGCGCTGGCGCTGACCGCCGGAGAATTCATGCGGGAAGCGTGAAAGGATATTGCCCGGCATGCCCGCGGCGACCAGCGCATCCACGACCCGGTCGAGCCGTTCCTTGCGGTTTTGTCCTATGCCGTTGACGACGAGCCCCTCCTCGATGATCTGGCCCACCGACATGCGCGGGTTGAGCGAGGCAAAGGGATCCTGGAAGACGATCTGCATGCGCGAGCGCAACGGCCGCATTGCGGTGCGGTCCTTGTCGTGGATCGGGACGCCGTCGAAGAAGATTTCGCCGCCATCGGTGTTGATCAGGCGGATCAAGGCCTGTCCGAAGGTCGTCTTGCCCGATCCGGATTCGCCGACCACTCCGAGTGTCTCATGCTTGCGCAGATTAAGGCTGAGACTGTCGACGGCAACCAGCTCGGAAAGCTGGGGTCGGAACAAGCCGCCCTTCTTCAGCATGAAGGACACGCGGACGTTTCGTCCATCGAGTATGATCGGCACATCGTCCGGCAGCGGATTGGCCGCCCCCGATGGTTCCGACGACAAAAGCCGCTTCGTATAGGGATGTAGCGGATTGCCGAACAGATCGGCGGTGGTGTTGTGCTCCTTCACTTCGCCATGCTGCATGACATAGACGTAGTCGGAAAACTGGCGCACCACGGTCAGGTCGTGGGTGATCAGGATCACCGCCATGCCGAGCTCGCGCTGCAAGTCGCGGATCAGGTTGAGGATCTGCGCCTGAACGGTGACGTCGAGCGCCGTCGTCGGCTCGTCGGCGATCAGCACGTCAGGCTCGTTGGCAAGCGCCATGGCGATCATCACCCGTTGGCGCTGACCGCCGGAAAGCTGGTGCGGATACTGGTTGAGCCTGAGCTCGGGATCCGGGATCCTCACATGACGCAGCAATTCAAGCGCGCGCTCGGTGGCCGCGCGCCGGCCGAGCTTGCGATGCGCCCGGATCGCCTCGACGATCTGCGCGCCGACCGTGTAGACGGGATTGAGCGAGCTCATCGGCTCCTGGAAAATCATCGCCAGGCGATCGCCGCGCAGGCCCCGCCGCTCGCGCGCGGAAAACTTGAGCACGTCCTTGCCGTCATATTCGATGCGGGACTGCGAGGCGATCGTCGCGCGCTTGGAGAGAAGCCCCATAATGGTCCGCGCCGTCACTGATTTGCCCGAGCCGGATTCGCCGACGATGGCGATGGTCTCGCCGCGATAGAGCTGGAAGGACACGTCCTTCACCGCTTCTACCGTGCCGTGTTCGACCTTGAAATTGACCGCGACGTTGCGCGCGTCGATGACCGGCTTGCCGTCTCGGCTCGAAAGGTCCTTCCTTTCGACGGGGGCAGCGGCCATGAAGTCGATCGTTTCTGCCATGAGACGCTCCTCCTCAATAGGGGTCGATTGCATCGCGCAGGCCGTCGCCCAGCGCATTAAAGGCGAAGACTGTGACAAGCACGAAGGCAACGGGCGATAGAATCCAGGGATAGGACCCGATGACCGAATAGGTGGCGGTGTCCTGCAGCATCAGTCCCCAGGAAATCAGCGGTGGCTTGACCGCAAAACCGAGGAAGCCCAGGAACGATTCCAGCAGCACCACTTGCGGGATGGACAAGGTGACGGCGACGATCACATGGCTCATCACGTTTGGGAAAATGTGCTGGAAGATGATGCGCCGGTCGCTGGCGCCGACGGCAATGGCCGCCCGCACATAGTCGATACGGGCGAGCGCCAACGTCTTGCCGCGAACCTCGCGCGACATCTGCGCCCAGCCGAGCGCCGACATGACGATGATGACGAAGGCGAGGAACACACTCGTTGGCGCCGTTACCGGGATCAGCGACGCCAGTGCCAGATAGAGCGGCAATTGCGGGAAGGCCAACACCAGCTCGACGAAACGCTGTGTCCAGGCATCGAAGCGCCCGCCAAAATAGCCCGACGCCATGCCGACGGTCGTGCCGACGACGGTGACGATCGAGACGACGATCAGGGCGATCATCAGCGAGATGCGCGACCCATGAAGAATGCGCGAGAGCACGTCGCGGCCGAACTTGTCGGTTCCAAGCAGGTGCACCGGTGAACCGTCGATTGCGCCGAAAAGGTGCCGCTCGGCCGGGATCAGGCCGAAGAGGCGATAAGGCGATCCCTTGACGAAGAAACCGAGGACCTGCGGATTGGCATAGTCCGGGCCGATCTTCGGCTGGAAGGTGATGGGATCGAGCTCTTCGGTCTCGCGCAGGGGATAGCTGCGCGGCGGGAAGGCGAAATCGCCGTCCTGATCGCTGAAGCTGATTGCCTGCGGCGGTGCGAAGCCGACACCGGTCGCCTTCGGATCAACCGGTGACAGGAAATCGGCGAAAATCGCCATGACGAGCAGCAGACCGACGAGGATCAGTCCGAGCATCCCGGTCCAGGAGCGCTTGAATCGACGCCATACGAGCGCCGAATAGCTTTCGTTGTGCTGTGCGTCCTTGGGGTCGACGGTAAGGGGAATGGCGCTGTGCATTTCGACGGTCATGCGTGGGCTCCTCCCCCCATGCGCACGCGCGGGTCGAGAGCGGCGAGCAAGAGGTCTGCGATGATGTTGCCGAGGATCAAGGTCGCCGAGAGCACCAGCATGAAGGTCGCGGTGACATAGACGTCTCCCACCCACATGGAGCCAACGATGGCGGGACCGACTGTCGGCAGCGCGAAGATGATTGCGGTCTCGATTTCGCCGGTCAACATGTAGGGTAGGACGACGCCCTGATACATGATCAGCGGATGCAGGGCATTGGGCACGGCATGGCGCATGACCACGGCCCCTTCGCTCAAACCCTTCGCCCGGGCGGTCTCGACATATTGCGCATTTAGCGTGTCGAGCAGATTGCCGCGCATCACGCGCATATTGTAGGCGAGGCCGCCGAAGGTTGCGATCGCCACGACCGGCCAGACATGCTTGATGAGATCGACGAACTTGCCCCAGGACCAGGGCGCGCCGCCATAGCGGGCGGAGTGGAAGCTGTTGATTTCGCTGACATTGAAGTGGAAGACGAGGACATAAACAATGATCAGCGCCATCAGGAAGCGCGGCACCGTCATGCCGAGGAAGGAGACGGTCGAAAGTAGGCTGTCGATCCAGGAATATTGCCGGGTCGCTGCAATGATGCCGAAGGAAATGCCGATAACCGACGCAAGGATATGGCAGACGAGAGCAAGCACGAGCGTGCGCGGCAAGCGCTCGCTGACGACATCGGCGACGGGCTTGTTGTAGTAGAGGCTGTGGCCGAAATCGCCGCGCGTCAGAATGCCGGTCATCCAGGTGACGTATTGGACCGGCATCGACTTATCGAGACCATGCTCCTTGCGATAGGCCTGGGCCTGCGCATCGGCCTCCTCGAAGGAGGCCCCGCCCTGATTGATGAGCTGCGAGCGGATGTAGTCGCTATAGTCTCCCGGCGGCGCCTGGATGATGGCGAAGGTCGCTACGCTTAGGACCAGCAGCACCGGAATGGCAGAGGCGATGCGGACAAGCAGAAATCTGAACATGCCGTTTCCTTCTGTCGGATGGGCTTGCAGTGCGCCGGCTAGACGGCGCACCGGGTGAAGGCGGGTTCCTCCTCCGGCCCGAGAGCGGGCCGGAGGAGGCGAGGTGTCGTCAGTTGCTCGGCCCACTCTCACCAGGCTTGCCCGGAAGCTGCTCGGCGAAGAGTTCGAAGTCGGCCTGCTTGTCGGCCGCCACGAAGACCGCTCGCGGATGATTGTGTCTTCCGCCCAGTTGAACATCAAAATGGGCGCGCCTGTCGGAATGTTCGAGAAGCGCTTGTTGATGATCAGCGCGCCGGGATATTCGGTCAGACCAATCGTATCGACATTGGTCGTGGCGACCTTCTGATACTGCTTCATCAGTTCCGCGCGCTCGGCGTTGTCGTTGGTCGCGATGAACTTGTTGACGATGTCGACAAGCTCCTTCTCGAACGGCATCAGGTCAGGAACACCGCCTTCCGGAGCGCGATGGTGCCAGCTCGTTCGCGGGCCGGTTGCCGCGAGTTGCGGGGTGTTTTGAACGACGGAAGCAAATTCCGCCTGATTGCGGTGCACCATCCAGTCGAAGCGACCGGAATAGTTGGCCGCGTCGCGCTGCTTGCCGTCCAGCGCATTGAGCACGACCCGCAAGCCGAGCTTCTCCATTTGCCCGATGATGCCCTCGGCCAGATTCCTGTCTGTGCCTGTGTCCGAGGCCACCAGCAGCACGATCTCGACATCGCGCCCACCGAGCTTGTCGGACGGGAAGTTGACAAAGCCGTTGCCGTCGGTGTCCTTGAGGCCGACTTTGTCGAGCAGCGCCTTCGCACCGTCGAGGTCATAGGGGTAATAGACCGTCGACTGCCGATCGTAGAAGCTCGTACCGGAGGAAATGCCGCCCGGATAAATCGCCGTGAAGGGCCCCTTGACCAGAGCCTCACCGAGCTTCTTCCGGTCGACCGCCATGGTCACCGCCTTGCGGAAATCCTCGTTGCGGTTGAGTTCGCGCACCGCCTGGGCCCGCTCGTCTGGCTCACCCCAGCCATTGGCCGAGAAGTTCATGTGCATGTTGTAGCCGATGAGACGCGGACCGAAGGCCAGCCGGGCGGGGGCTGCCTCGTCGGCTGCGCGCTTCAGCGATTCGACGAAGTTTTCCGGCTGCTCCAGGTTTGAGAAATCGCCCGAACCGGCGACCGCCTGCACGTCGCGGTCGGCCCAGGTCGAGAGCTTGTAGTGGAGCTCGTTGAGGTAGGGCAGCTGGTTGCCGGCCTCGTCGACCTTCCAATAGTAGGGGTTGCGGCGCAGCACGATGATGTCGTCCGGCCGATAGGCGACCGGCACCCAAGCACCCATCACCGGAATATTCATGTATTCCGCCGGAAAGCCGTTCTTGTACTGGTCATAGGTCGTGCCGGCATATTTTGGATGTTTGGTCTTGAGGATATGCGACGGGCCGGGGCAGAAGGTGCCATAGGCCATGGCATAGAGGTGCTGGCGCGGGAAGGCCTCCTTGAAGGTCCATTCGACCGTATACTTGTCGATCTGCTTCAGCGTCGTTCCTTCGCCGAAGGTCTCGGGCGTCGCGCCGTTCAGCGGCGTCACGCTTGGATCGAGAACATTGTCCTCCCAGTAGAACATGACGTCCTCGGCGTCGAAGGGATCGCCGTCCGACCATTTCGCGCCCTCGACGAGATGCATCGTCAGCTTGTGTCCGTCCTCGGACCAGTCCCAGCTCTTTGCGAGGTTCGGCAGCGGTTCGACGTCCTTCGCCTCCACCTGGAAGAGTGGGGCCGTACGCGTCAGGCATTCCGACATGCCGATATCGATGCCGCCCCAGCCCTGGCTCTGGCCGGCGCTGTAGTTCCAGCCCTCCGGCCGGCCGCCGATCACGTGGCGCAGCGTGTCGCCATAGACGCCGACGCCATCGGGCATGTTGCCGGTCTTGAAGACCATCGGCTCCTTCGGCAGACGCTCGGCGACCGGCGGCAGTTTGCCGGCCTTCACGTATTTCTCGGTGACCCAGGCCGGCTCCTTGTATTCCGGCAACGCCTTGAACTCGGCGATCGAGTCGCGTGGCACATAGGTGATTTTGCCCTGCGCCGGAAAGGGTGGCTGCTCGGGCACGACAGTCGGCTCCGATGCGGCCGCCTGCAGCGCAAAGCTTGAGATGCCGACGAGCAGCAGGCTCGCCATTTTCGTCAGTCGGTGGCTGTTCATGGTCTGTGGTTCTCCCTCATCTATCTGCCACGCCGAAGGGTGGCCTCCTCCTAGAAAGTCTCAGAATGTCCCGCGGGCGCGGGCATGTGGCGGCAAGAGGGTCCGCGTCTCCTCACGCGGTGGCCCCGCCAGCCGTCAACCGGCGGCGCGGACTTTGGTCGCCTGTCGCTCGGCGCGGATCTCGTCCACCGAACGTACCTGGCGTCGCGCCGCGCCGTTCCAATCGCGGGTCTTGACGGTCGCCCGGCTCAGGCGCTCTCTGGCACCGCCGATCGCGTGGGCGTATTGCGGTAGCCAGTTGGCTTGCGCGACCACCATCTCGTCGACCATCTGCCAGACCTCCTCTGGCGTGCAGATGGCGCCAACCAGCGGATCGTGCAGCATCGCCAGCTTGAGCAGATCGAGATCGCCGGAAATGGCAGCATGCACCGACATGCGCTGGACATTGATCGAGGACAGGCAGGTGGCGGCGCAGGCCTCGGGAAGCGTGATGCCCGAGACCATGTTGATGCCGAAGCGATCGACGAATCCAGGGGACTCGATGATTGCATCGGCAGGCAGATTGGTGATGATGCCGGTATTCTTGACGTTGAAATGGCCGCGATAGACGCGCCCCGTCTCCAGCGCCTCCAGGATGTGGCTGGCGTGCTCGTTCGAGCGCTTCGTCGCATCGATCGGACGCCGGGCATCCTCCAGGAACTGCGGGAACTCGGTTTCGAACCAGTTGCGGGTTTCCGTCGAATAGCGGAGGTAGCCGCCGGTTTCGCCATGGATCCAGTCCGACATGTCGATCCAGCGGGTGATCTCCTCCGGACGCTTGCGATACCAGGGAAGGTATTCGGAGAGGTGGCCGTTGCTCTCGGTGGAATAGACCCCGAAGCGCTTCAGCACGTCGATCCGGAGCTTTTCCTGCTTCGAGAAGACCGGATGGGCCTCGAAGGCGGCGACGAGTTCATCCCTGCCGATCTTGCGACCGCGCAGCCTGATGTCGACGAACCACGTCTGGTGATTGATGCCCGAGCAGATGAAGTCGAGCTCGCCTTCCCCGGCGCCGAGGATTTCGGCGATCTGCTCGCCGCCATGCTGGACGCCGTGGCAAAGCCCGACCGTGTCGACCTTGCCGTACTCGATCGCCGCCCAGGTGTTCATCGCCATCGGGTTGGCATAATTGAGGAACTTCGCGCCCGGCTCGGCCAGTTCACGGATATCCTTGCAGAAATCGAGGATGACCGGAATGTTGCGCTGGCCATAGAGAATGCCGCCGGCGCAGATCGTATCGCCGACGCACTGGTCGACGCCGTATTTGAGCGGGATACGGATATCATCTGCATAGGCGCTGAGCCCGCCGACCCGCACGCAGCTGATGATATAGCGGGCGCCTGCGATCGCTTCGCGGCGGTCGGTCGATGCGGTGACCCTGGTCGGCAAGTTGTTGGCTTCGACGATCTTGTCGAGGATTGACTTGATCATGTCGAGGTTGTGCGCGCTGACGTCGGTGAGCGCGAACTCGACATCGTGGAACTCCGGAACGCAGAGAATATCAGTAAAGAGCTTCTTGGTGAAACCGACGCTGCCGGCGCCGATGATGGCAATCTTGAAGTTACTCATGCTGTCCTCGTCGCTGTTCGTTCGACCAAATAAAGGCAGTCTGGGTAAAATTGGTGCGCCGACAGGGTTGCGCCAAAGCGCGGTTCCCCTCCCGGTTTACTCCCCTCGCTTCGCCTGAAATCGGCCGTCTTGCTTTGTTGGAGGGCATTATGCGTATAATGCTTGGCGTCGCCAGAGAGGTATTGTGCTTTCATGGGTAATTCTATGCTGAAACGGTTGATCGAGAATGGCCCTGCCATGAAGACGGTCTCGCTGCCGCGCGGGCGTCACAGCCTGCACACCATGCCGACCAGCACGGGTTATGAGATCCGCACGGATGGAAGTTACGATTGGGATGGTCGCAAGCGGGGACAGACACCGTTTACCGTGCTGCAGTATACGATCTCGGGCGCGGGAAACCTGCGCTACGAGGCGCGCAACCACCGTGTGCGCGAGGGCGAGACGCTGCTCTTGCTGGTGCCGCACAACCACCGCTACTGGCTCGAGCAGAATGGTCGTTGGGAGTTCTTCTGGATATCGATGAACGGCGAAGAGGCACTGCGCATCCACAAGGCCATTCTTTCGACAACCGGACCAATCCTGAACTTGAAACCCGAGACGATCGAGCATCTGGCAGACTGCAGTCTGCGGCTGATTTCAGGTGGCGGCGAAGCGCCGGGCAGCGCATCGGCAATCGCCTACGAGGCCGCAATGGCACTCTATGACGACGTTTTCGGCGCCCATCCCGTATTCAGCCAGGAATACCGGACAATGCAGCATGTCATTCAACATATCATGGCGAACCTTGCGCATCCCCTTCCTGTCGAGACGCTTGCCGAAGTGTCCGGGCTCAGCCGCGCGCACTTCTCGCGCGTGTTTGCCGCCAGCGAAGGCATGCCGCCCGCGGAGTTCGTGCTGCGCAAGCGATTGCAGCGGGCAACGAAACTCCTGACAAAGGCGGCACATCTCTCGGTCAAGGAAGTGTCGATCATGTCTGGCTTTGAAGACCCGAACTATTTCGCCAAAGTGTTTCGACGCTATTTTGGTGCGAGCCCCACCGAGTTCCGTACGACCGGGATGTATTCGAGTGTGGCGGCGAAAAGCCAGGAAGCGGTGAACTACTCTCGTGGGGAAAACGAATAGCCAACGTTGCGGCCAGCGTGCTTTACGCCACAATCTCGTCTTCTAGGCCAATGGCCCGCCCCATCCAGCGGCGCGAAATTGCCGAACTGACAATCCTCCTTGAGCTCCCTTTCTGCACCGGTTCTGCTCATTCAATGCGCTGCTTAACCGCTTGCAGCTTTTAAGTGCCGGTCAGCCAAGGGAGCGCTTCGCAGCAATTGTTCGCTTGTCCTGGAACGGACGAGCAGCGCAGCATACGCATAGCTGCATTGCACAAAAAATGTTTTCCAAGTGATCAAAAAACGATCATAACGCTCACAGCTGATGCACATGGCGGCTTCTCCTCCCAGTGCCGCCGCAGCAGCTGTTCCCCTCTGGAGGTTTTATGACCTTCACACTTCATGGGCCGCGGTTTTCCGTAGGCCCATTTTTTTTTGCCAAGATTTTCGGCCTGCGCGATCAATCGGCGCGGCCGGTGAGCGCAAAAGCCGCCCGTTGCCGTTCGCGCTCGGCGATGGCCCATTCCACCTGACACCCGCTTGATCCCGCTTAAGGCCAACCGGAAGGCTGATGATTGCTGGCGCGCAGCCCCAAGATAGAGCCGCGCTGGGATGAATTGGCTGCGTCGCGGAGGGTTTTCTTATTCGGGAAATGCGTCGCCAACGTCGATCAGCTGATCGACTGAAGCGAAGTATGCGCAGAGCCATGTTCGGAGAACTGCGTCGGACGCGATTTGTGATTTCGGTTTTTGTCGGTCAAAGCCTCGAACTGGCACAGCTTCGAGCCACGCCTTGTTCGGCGTGGCTGCCTCGTGCGCCTTGGCGCCCATGTCGCTCGGTTGCACGCGATGTCGCCGCACTTGTTTTACTTAGAGAGGCGATCGGGCCTACAAACCTTTGGCCAGCTTGCAATCGGCAATCACGCACTGGATCGTCTAGGGCCGACCGGCCTCGACGACTGGCTCCTCTGCCGAAACGGGCTCTGCTTGCAGATCGGCTTCGAGGCTCAGATCCAGTTTCCCCCAGATCGATGTCTTTTGGTTGTCGGCCTTCGCCTTGCGGGACGGCTTTATCTCAACGATGAACGGCTTTGTCTGCTGACGCATAGATCCTCCAAGCGACGAATCGCGTTCAAACGATACCGATTGGTCAGGCGGACGCAACTGCCAGATCAGGTGAGTTCGCCGCTATCCGGCAGAAGACATCCGCGTCGAGGAGCAGCGACCTCGCAGTCGCGCGCAACCCATGCCCCCTCCTCCGGCTCCGTCCGAATCAATTGATCCTGCAGCAAAAAAAGAAGCCACCGGGGCGGCGATTCTGCCGTTTTGCCCTGTTACCAGTGTCGGTCAGTGCAAGAAACGGTTGACAACGCCACGTGAACGGCCGGCAAAAGCAAGGGGTTGCTGGACGGATCGGTGACACCAATGTGCCGCCAAATTGTTGATAAATATACGAAAAATGTCAAAGACGAAGCCGTGAGATGCCGTTTCCGGTGCAACCGCTAAGTTCTTGTTATCCCTAAAGCGGCTTGTCGACCGACATCGAATCGTGTCTCTACTTCCAGACGGAAACAATGCGTCAGACGCGAAGAAACCGTTTTGAAGAGACCCCGATGCTGAAGCCCGCGAATCCCCAGGTTGAAAACGAGACGACTTCCGAGCGTATCACACGCCAGGCGACCGCGCTTTCGGACCGTCTGCGGGCCGTCGGTGAGATTGCTTTTCCGCCGAAGGCGATGAAGAGCCTGAGGTCATTTACCTCAGGAGAGGTCGCGCAGATCGTTGGTGTATCGGACGGTTATCTCAGGCAATTGTCCTTGGACGGTCTCGGGCCGATGCCGGAACTGGGCACCGCTGGTCGCCGTTCCTACACACTGCGCCAGATCAACGAGCTTCGCGCCTATCTTGCCGAAGCACGCCCGAAGGAAGCCTTGAAGTTCTGGCCGCGCCGCCGCGAAGGCGACAAGCTCCAGATCATCAGCGTCGCCAACTTCAAGGGCGGCTCGGCCAAGACGACGTCATCGCTATACCTCGCACAGGGGCTGGCGCTGCAGGGTTACCGCGTTCTGGCGATCGACCTCGATCCCCAGGCGTCGCTGTCTGCCATGTTCGGTTACCAGCCGGAATTCGACATTGCCGAAAACACCACCCTCTACGGCGCGATCCGCTACGATGAGGAGCGGGTCAACATGCGTTCGGTGATCCGATCGACCTATTTCGAGGGCATAGACCTCGTCCCGGGCAATCTCGAGCTGATGGAGTTCGAGCATGAAACCCCGCGTGCAATGGGCAAACGATCCGGACCCGAGGATCTGTTCTTCCGCCGCGTCGCTGCCGCGATCGATGAAGTCGAAGCGGATTATGACGTCGTTGTCATCGACTGCCCGCCGCAGCTCGGCTTCCTGACCATGGGCGCCCTCAATGCGGCAACCGGCATGCTGGTGACGATCCACCCGCAGATGGTCGATGTCGCATCGATGAGCCAGTTCCTGTTGATGACGGCCGATCTCATCGCGGTGATCGAGGATGCCGGCGCGCATCTGAACTACGATTTCATGAAATTCGTCGTGACCAGGCACGATCCGCGCGACGTGCCCGAGCAGGAGATCGTCGGACTGTTGCGCGACCTCTTTGGAAGCGATGTCCTCAGGGCTACGGCATGGAAGTCGACGGCCATTGCCAATGCCGGCCTTACCAAGCAGTCGCTGTTCGAATTGTCGAAAGGCGCCGTCGGGCGGTCTGTTTATGACCGAGCCATGGAATCCGTCAATGCGGTCAACACCGAGGTGATCGACCTGATTTCGAAGGTATGGCAGCGATGAGTGATTGCTCCCATTCCGTGCCAGTACTCTTTCCCCTTGGGCGGGGAATGTTGTCTACAGACAACGCCTCGCCTGTAACGAGGAGGTCCCTCCATTGAGCAAACGCACCCAGTCCATTCGCTCGATGTTTTCCGGCCAGAGCGAGCACTCCGTTGATGGTGACATCAAGCGGCCGGCGCTGCCGCGTATGAGTTCCGGCGCAGTCCGCTCGCTCAAGGACACCTTTTCGGACGTCGAGAAGGAGTATGAAGTTCTTCGCGCAAAGCTCGCGTCGGGCCAGCTCGCCGTGGAGATCGATCCCACCCTGATCGATCCCTCGCCTTTGGCCGATCGCTTCAGCGAGCAGGACCCAGCCAGTTTCGAGGCACTGATAACTTCGATCCGGGAAAGAGGACAGGAAATTCCCGTCCTCCTCCGCGAGCATCCTTCTTTATCCGGTCGCTACCAAAGCGCCTACGGACATCGGCGCATTCGCGCCGCTCGTGCGCTCGGCATTCCCGTCAAGGCCTATGTGCGCTCGCTGAGCGATGAAGATCTAGTCGTGGCGCAAGGTGTGGAGAACTCCGCCCGCGAAGATCTGAGCTTCATCGAACGCGCGGTATTTGCTTGCCGTTTGGAGGATGCCGGCTTTGCCCGTGCGCTGATCCAGTCGGCACTTTCTGTCGACCGGGCTGAAGTTTCCAAGCTGGTCGCTGTCGCACGCGCATTGCCGCGCGAACTTGTGGACGCCATCGGGCGGGCACCGAAAATCGGTCGAGGCCGCTGGCAGTCACTGGTTGATGCGATCGGCAACGAGCCGGCATTGAAGCGCGCCTTGGCGGTTGCAACCAAAGCCGGCTTTACGACACGGGAAACGGATGACCGCTTTATGCTGGCCTTTGCGGCCGCGACAAAGTCCGAAAAAGGGCAAGCCGCTGGGCTTGCACCTGAGACTGTCACTAGTGGATCGGGTGCGGAGATCGGAAAAGTGGCCACGACTGACAAGCAATGGCGCCTGTCGATCCGGCGCGATCGGCATGACGGATTTGCAGATTATCTGACGGCGAAATTGCCCGAGTTGTTTGAAGCTTACGAGGCGGCGCTGGAGAAAACGCAGAGCAGCGCCGAATAGGGCGCCGTCCTGAAGACTGAAAATATCGAGGAGCAACACGGCAAAAAGAAAAAAGGCCCCCGAAACACCGTCTCTGAAGGCCCTTTCTCGTCATTTGGCGATTTCGAGATTCGCACTTCCGGGATTCACAGTCAAGACTCTCTTCGGAGATTTGGCGCCGTTTCGGTGACTGGCATTCCTTTGCCTGAAAGAAGGTAAGGCTGAAATGGACAGGTTATCCGTAACGACGCCATTCGGGCGGCGGCCGATGTCGCTTGCCCTGGTGAAGGGGCAAATCAGATCGTCCGGCATCAAAGCCGGAAAAACGGTCGACAAGTGGAAGGTGCTTCGCGACGTATGCGAGGCACGGACGCTTCTCGGCGTCCAGGACCGCGCTCTGGCTGTGCTGAATGCACTTCTGTCATTCTATCCGCAGGGCGAACTGGCTGAGGGCAATGACCTCGTCGTGTTCCCGTCGAACGCCCAGCTGACCCATCGCGCCAATGGCATCGCCGGCAGCACGCTGCGCCGCTGCCTTGCTGCATTGGTCGAGGCTGGCCTGGTTTCGCGCAAGGACAGCCCCAATGGCAAGAGATATGCACGCAAGGACGGCGAAGGCGGCATAGAGGAGGCCTACGGCTTTGATCTCGCCCCGCTTTTGGCCCGCTCGGAAGAACTGGCAGGCCTGGCCCAGGAAGTTGCGGCAGAACGCCGGCGGTTCCTGATCGCCAAGGAGCGTGTCTCATTGTGCCGCCGGGATATTCGCAAGCTGATTACTGCCGCGATCGAGGAGGGGGCATCCGGCGATTGGGGGCATGCCGAAGACATGTTTGTCGCGCTGATTGCGCGAATTCCACGCCGCCCAAGCCTCAAGGATTTGCTGGCCATTGCCGACGAGATGACGCTTTTGCACGAAGAAGTCGTCAACATGCTGGATGATAACGCGATTTCCGAAAATATGGCTACCAATGGTGGTCTATCTGAGCGGCACATACAGAATTCAAAACCCGAATCCTTCCATGAACTTGAACCTCGCTCTGAAAAAGAGGAGGGCGAAAAGCCGAGGGCGGAACCCGGAGGAAAGCCGAAGGGGGTACAGCCATTCCCGTTGGAGATGGTTTTGCGAGCCTGCCCCGAAATCAAACCGTTCGGCCCGGACGGCGTGGTTTCCAGTTGGCGCGACCTGATGATGGCCGCGGTGACCGTCCGCTCGATGCTTGCCGTCAGCCCGTCGGCTTATGAGGAGGCGTGCGAGGTGATGGGCCCGGCAACGGCTGCATCCGTGGTGGCCTGTATGTACGAGCGGTCCGGACACATCAATTCGCCCGGCGGTTATCTCAGAGATCTGACAAACCGGGCGCGGCGCGGAGAGTTCTCGCTCGGGCCGATGCTGATGGCACTGCTTCGCGGGGCGCCGACATCCAATCTGGCTTCTGCGTCGTGAGCCGGGCTGCAGTTGGGCAGACTGCTCTCGGCTCGAAGCTTCCCCTTGTGAACTGCACCTAGCCTGAGACAGCGATCGCCATCGGTCTGGCAGTGTTTGCCACACCAGGGTCCGGCCGTTACTTCGAAAGGTTGACAAGCGGGTCGCCGTTTGCGGCGATCTGGCCTCGACTGTCGGCGTCACCACAACACGCGACCTCCCCTCCTCCTCTTTCGTCTCTCGGTAGAGGGATTGCGTTAGTTCGATTGCTGCGACACCACCGGGAGGTAGACAGTCGGGGTTGAGGGCTTGTTGCCAACAAACGAGCTTCCGACAAGGAGATAGGCCGCAAGTGCGAGGACCGAGATGAGTAATATACCAACGGGCATGCCGGCGGAGGCGTGACGTTCTGGCTTCAGGTAGTTTCTTTCACCCAACATAGCGAACTCCATTTGCACGACCGGAACGGGGAAAGGGTGCAGGTGGTTCCCGGGAAACGGGCGGAGTTGAGGGACAGGTTGCTAGAACCTGTGGGCGGCATTTTAGCACCATGACCGGTGCTTCGCCTGAGACCGCAGGTAGCATGTGGCCCGGATATCTAGATTGTTCGCGCCTGTTCGTAGCTAATTCGGGCGCTTTCAAACAGGAGGCGCTGAAATATGCCGAACAAAGAACTCCGCCCCTGGTCGTTCAAACGCAGATTCCGAAATCTGGGTGCTGCTTCATGGGGAATGCGGGTGCCCGACGATTTTGCCACAGTTGTGAAATGTGACCTCAAGCATGTGTATACAGTGCGCAGCAGTCTCGGCGAGCGGTTCCGTTGACAGCCTCGGTTGTGTGACTGCGTGTGGGAAATGGCGATATTGCTCGCGTTATCACCGACGGCTCGATCGAGCGCCAGCTGAATAGCGGTGATCTCATTTCCAGCGACATCCCGTCATTCGACCCAATGGCTCGACGAGGCCAAGTGCTTTCCGGCCGGGTCGGTCATGCATGGTGCAATTCCATTGGGAAGACCTTGATTGTCGTAGCGCGAGCCTTTCAAACAGCCGCTTTCGCTTTCACCGGCCAAGGAAAGGAGAGTTCACCCAGTCTGACGCCAAAATTCGCGCAAGGACACTAACAGGGTAACTGGGCAGATTTGGTTGCACGACGGCCGTTGCGACGCTGGAGAAATTACTTATTGTTGTCGTGGTACAACGTTACGAGGCTAATGCTGCAATGCGCGTTTTCGTTTTGCTAATGGGCTTCCCTGGCGTCGGGAAACTGACAATTGCCAACGAATTGCGTAGCCTCGTTTCTGCAAAAGTCATTGATAACCATTGGTTCAACAATCCAATATTCCGCCTCCTGGACGACGACGGGATGACGCCCCTCCCGAACGGGATATCGGAATACACTGGAAGAATCCGACAGGTCGTTCTGGATGCGATTGTGGCCTACAGCCCCCCTTCGGCAAACTTCATCTTCACGCAGGCCCTTGTCCAAGGCAACCAAGGTAGTATTCGCACATTTGAACAGATAGCCGGCGCGGCGCGGCAATGTGCGGCGCCGCTCATTCCCATAAGATTGCTTTGCGATGAGGACGAGTTGGCGCGCCGTGTTTCCACTCCCACGCGCCGTGAGCAACTGAAGTCGATTGACGCAAGAGCCTCCAGAGAGAGAAGCAGAAAAGCGCTGGTCTTCGATCCCCAACACCCCTTTGCCGCGGATTTGGACGTCACTTCGAAATCAGCGAAGGCCAGTGCAAAGGCAATCCAGCAACATTTTATCCGAGTGATTTCCGGCGCTTTTGGTCCACCTCCAACGACAGGTTTCGTTACCCAGTCATAGATACGATTTGGTTCTCCCGGTATTGTCCACGACCCGTCCCGACAGGTGTGCGTAAGTCTCTGCTTTGAAGGGCCGGTTATCGCCATTGTGGCTTCCACCGCTGCTGCACGACGAGCCGGGATGGCCAAGCTATTGCGCCGCTGGCTGGCCTGGTCGCGGCAAAAGTCTAAGCGCCACTCCCCTTCCCCTCTATAAGTACCCAGGCTGCCCATCATCAACCGCCCTGGCCGCGAAACTATGTTCGCGCGGGCCTCACCAAACCCGCAGGGACTGACCGCGTTCGTCTTGCCCATCCTTCCCCACGGACGCCGTCCGTCTTCACGGCGCTCTGATACGATCGCAGCGTAGCGATCTTGACCATCAAATCGGCATTGCCAACAAATCTGCCCCGGTTGCCTAACAGGAGCGCGCCGCTGTTATTGGGTGTGCACTGCTAACTATATGAACTTGCTTTCAATGCACCGCATAACGGAATAGATATCAGGCTTTACTTCCGCCACGTAAACGCCGATGCAGCACGGTTGTTACTGTTGCGCTTAGCGAGGGCCCGTTGATTTCGGGCAGAAGTCACTTGAGATACCGTTTCGCGGGCCGACGTTTGCCTCGCCACGGCCCAAAAAATTCGGCAGCTTGCGAAGTGCGGCGCTGCCATTTCCATTGGACGCGGGCATTTCCCGGCTGTAGTTCGAGGGGGTCTTCACTGGGGACGAGCTGGGCGATCTCGTCTACCGATGTAGAAAAGCCCGGGCCTATCCGAGGTGGGCGCTACCGAGCGCTTAGATCTTGTCGGGGACCCGACAGGCTTTCGTTACTGCGAGATCCTCAGGCTCCAGAGGTTATCAACTGGCGCATCGTGCGAACAGGAAACCGGGCGATCATACTGGGATCCCGGTCGTTTTGGGATTCTATTGCCAGCAGGCGATTTGCCCAGCATGTTGCTGCCTATGTCATCGCACTTTAATGCATATGCCCGAAGTTGACTAACTGACCAGACGCTGATGCAACCGCCGTTGAGGGACACTCAACCCATGCGCCGCTCCTGATGGCACGGATTTTCGCCACAGCATGTTGCACGAAAGTGTCCGGTGGCTTGTCCGTTCAAGGGATGCACAGACGCATTGGCGGATCAGAAAGATTGCGACGTTGCGTTGAAACGTTCCCGCGCCGGCCAGGTTTGGGTACGATTTGCGCAGCACACGTGTCGAAGCATGAAGCCCCTCGCCCCGACAGGCCCGCTAGTTTCGGTCAATCCTGGCCGGCCGGAAGCCGAGCGCGGATTAGCTATTCGGCGATCTGTGGATCGACGGGTTGATCAGCGGTTTTCGGAGAACCGATATCTCGGGCGTCCGGTTCGTGAGTCCATTCGCCGATTGCTCAGTCGGTAGTGCGGGCAAGCTGTGCAACCGGTCCCAACGTGCGGTTCACCTGATCCCAAACGTCCAATCACGCCATGACCCGGCACGTATCTCCGTTTCTCCTCTCGCCTTCTCGTTGCCAGATCGTGATGCTTCCGTCGTGGTTTTTGAAAGACGAGATCCAAAAGGGGCGGATTTTCGCCGCAACACGCCATATGACCTACGATATTGCCCGCCACCAGCATCGTGATTGGACAGCGCCAACGACTAGGAACAGGCTGCTGTTGGGCTGGCTTTCGCAACGTCGTTTGATTGGAGGCGACAATGAAGCATCACACCTTGGAGCAGTTGCAGACCATCGCGCAGATAGAGCCAATTTTCGGTGCGCACGGGATGACACGCCGCCAGCGACTGGAACGTTGGGCCGAGTTGTTGGAGGGGGTTCGGCACAGGCACCTCGATACGCTACACGAGACTGAGTTTCAGTTTAGCGACGAGCGAAATGCTCTGCGTAGTGACTACTCGCCGATAACCGTCGCCTTCCGCGATCCAGTGCTGCATGCGGCTGGCATGGAAAACGACACCTATGGTGAGGCGAAACGCTTCTTTGAGATCTGTGACGAGGAACTGCATGACATCGTCTGCTACTGTCACTTCGGCACGACGGTGAGTGCGGCTGCCGCGGCGCGCCAGGTCCGTGGGTTACTTTCGGAGCGTCCGCAAAGCTTCTGGTCGGCAGTGGCTGCATTTTTCATCGCCTAGGCAGTGGCTGCGGCCGCGATTTGTTGGCGATTGCCGCCAAGGGAGCCACCTCATTGCGTCTGGACGCTTTGACTTGGTTGTTCGGCAAAGATGTGCGGTTGAATGCATCGTTCGGAACGGTCTTGCGCATCTTGGATGCCGTGCGCAGATCTCAAGTTCTCGCATGTCCGTCCGCCATTGGCCAGCGCCGCCAGCCAATGGGGAGGTTGCTCTAGGAGTCGGGTCAGGTCCGCAGGTTGTCAGCCGATGTCTTGCCTGATTTGCGGTCTTCGACCAGGTCGTAGCTGATCTTTTGGCCGTCGTTCAGGCCGCGCATCCCTGCCCGCTCAACGGCGGATGCATGAACGAAGACGTCTGTACCGCCATCGTCGGGTTGGATGAAGCCATAGCCCTTCGTCGAGTTAAACCACTTCACGGTACCAGTCGCCATAACATTCCCCTTCGTAAGCCTTGGAACCAGGGGTTCGCACGGCGTTTGTTGCACAATCAAAACTAATCGATCGGGCGCAGAAGGGAAGAGGGTGCTTCAAATTAAGTGTTCTGACACGTTCCTCGCTGCGCCTCTACTACGCGCCACGCGGATTTCGTCTGCAAAGAGAGCGGCGCTGTGCAGTGCATAGGTGCTTGCGGTTCTTGTGGGCGGCGGTGTAGCCGTCGCGCAAAATGTCCGGACCAAATCGGCATTGATGTTGGATTTGTTGTCTGCAGACAACGAGTGTCGGTTGTTCGTACTATTGGCGCAACCGAAGGTAGCAATGTGGGGGATCAACGTCGGCGCCTTCATTGTTGTCAGCAGACAACAATGGTCGGGCGATAGGCGGCCGCGCATGTCTACGAGGTGCGGCCGGCGCCACTGTGATTGTTGCCTTGCGGGCATTGCCATCAGGCCGCGACGCTGTTGATGCAAGAAGGCGGCGTCTTCCCGGTGGACGAATGACAGAGCGGTCCGTGGGGTGCTGGTCACACACGTGTTTGCGTTGTTGCCGACGGCTTGGAGTTATTGTGAGCTGCGGCGTGGCATCGCGATGGCTCCATCAGTGGCTGGCGCCGAAGGGTGGCACCGCGTGCGATGTTGTCTGCAGACAACATCGCTGTTCCAATTATTGACGGCCACTGAAAGTGAGGAAACTGCTCCGGCTTCATCATCGAGTGCGGAGCATGATTGTCGCTGAAATCGTGTTGATTGCCATCGACATGGCATTTGCGGGCTATAGAGATCTGTTTGCTGGTGACGTTGTCTGCTGACAACATCGCGTCTTCCGTTTGACTGCATGTCCGTTACAGCGGGCCGGAGGACATGGCCAAGGTGTGTGCTATCGCGGAGGTGTGGAGCCTGGCACTCCCGTCTGCGCACATTCCATAGGAACGAGGCCTTTCATGCGAGATGACAAGGCGAAACGACCATTCCGCACCGGCCGGCGGCAAGTGGTCAGGAATACGAGGCCCGCTATTTCGCAAAAAGAACATGGCATCAAGGAAAGCGGCGCCGGCGTAGCGGCGCGGCGGCGATCGCGACGCCGCTGATAGAGCGGTCAATCGGTTGCGGGCTAGTTCGCCATGCCTCTCGGTGTAGCGACTGGCGCAGGGTGGGAGCCGTGATCGGCGCGACAATCGGAGGTATACCCAAGGGCACCGCACAGGCGATAGCGTTAGGTGCTGCGTCCGGAGCGGCATTTCAATGCCAGTTGTTTGTGCCCAATCATGTTACGGCGCGTTGCCGCACTCCATCTGCCGGTTGGCGGCATGAGAGCAGGCAATCTCGAAATTTGGAGCCATATAGCGGCGAAGCTGGGTGCTGCGACCGTAGATCTCACAACAAATGACGACGATTACAGCATCGAAAATGCCCGCGACGGAGGAATGTTGCGAGGCGAGCCTGCAGTTGGACGGCAAGGATGACCGCGCTGTGACGTGGCGTTGGCTCCACAGAGCGGTGATTGGAGGAAGCGACACAGGCGCAGACGTGATTTCAACGAAGCAATCGTACCGGGTGCGTATTGCTGGCTTTGTTCTTCTATTTCTTGCTTTGGCAAAGACGTGCCATCCCAATAGATCGGCATGATGTGCATGCCGGCAATGCTACGCCGCACTTGTGGCACGCGATCGGCATTACTTGCAAAAGTGCCGGCATTGGAGAAGTCCGTACGGGCCGGCTACTTCGCTTCGTCAACTTGAGCAGCGACACTTTGTGCGCGCCAGAAAGCTTCGGCGACTGCCTTGGCCGTGACGCAGTCGTCTGCGGAATCTTGCCTAGCGACCGCCGTTGCGGGTTGCGTGTACACGGGCGCTGTCACCCAAACCTTTCAGCTTCCAGACTTTGCAATTGTGTACGGGGATCGCGAAGCGGCCTACTTCGGCATCGACACCGGGTCGGACTTCGATCGATATTCTCCTCGCTAATTGCGCATTTGGCGATCGCCGCTCGGTGCACTCTCGGTCGCCGGGCAACGCAAGTCCTTATGACGCCGGCCGAAATCTATGGCATCATGATCACGGTTAAATATTGCGCGGAAGCACTTTTGGACCCGGCTCCATATCGCGTGGCTCAGAGCCACGCCTTTGACATAATGGGTGCTACAATGCCAGCGGCGAGGAGCTCTGGCGGCGAGGATGGCGTACTTTGGCTCCCGAGAACGACGTATTGAAGGTTGATTGATCACCCCAACAGTCAATCCGACCCACCGAACACGATTCTGGTGATGGCAAGAGTGACGGAAGCGAATGTTTAATTTGCTTCCGATTGGTGAAACGTTGCTGCAAATTCAATTGATTAACGGTTGACGATTTCGCTCACATTGCCTTGGAAATGCCGCTTCATTGACCTGCGTGAGTGTAAAACCGCTACCCGGCAAGCTACAGTCAGTCTGAAGCTCATTCAGGAACGCCCGGAGTTCGTGGGACGCGACAAGATCGGCGGCGACGATCCGTTTCCTGCCGGCTTGATAGTCCATTCGCCCGAAGAATGGACTATGGGCGTGAAGCCTTTCATTTAGCCAAGCCGGTATCTGGAGGCGCAAGCCGAGCTTGGCCTGGCTCCAACTCCACATCACCGCCAGCATCATCCACCATTTGTTGTAATAGCCACGCCGTTGCCAATGCCAAGGCGGCATGAATCGCGTGAGCGCCGGATAGGCTGGCGGTTCGGTCCTTTTCGCAAGTGTGCCGATCACTTACGAACCAGGTATGTGCCGTGTATCGACAACTTGTCTTTGATTTGCTTTAATTACGCAATTAGACGTGGGGGCTTCCATGGCCTGGGACGGTTGGAACAGAGACGGCGCTGGATGTGTGAGGATGTCTGCCGTCCTTGCTTGGAACAGCGCAGTACTGTTAAGCGAGAATACGGATATCGGCTTGCGGATTGAGTTCACAGACGAGCCGGAATCGCACAATGTCAGCGCGCTTCAGTTCGGCCTGACAGCGGCGCAAGCTAGAGCCTTGAGCGCCGATCTGGCAGCTCATGCCGACAAACTTGAAACGCAGCACTTCGGCATATCCACATCGATGCGACAGGGACAGTGCGCCGGTTGACGCGGGCGGTGGGCACGGTGTGCTGCGGGCCCGCAAGACACTCGCGTCGACGAGGTCAGTTGTTCGCTGCCCGGGTTCGCACGCTGCCATACCTTCGTCGGGAGGAGAAACCGTATGTTCAGTGAACCCGGGGTGCAAGGAGAGGTCCAGGCCGTTGGTGAGCCTGGTACTCGTTGGCTGGAGCCACAACCCATCGCTGTCGAGATTCTGCATCCTTCGTTGCTCACAGCGCTTGAGCAACGCAACGACGTGGAGGATTTTCAGGGCTATCTGGCCCGTGTCTACGAAATGCCGGGAGATGCTCTAAACGGCTTCTTTCATATCGCCGTCAATCCGATGACATCCGAGGCTGCCGGCCTGCATTCCGTCAGCTTGGTCATGGGCGAAAAGTATGCAGAAGACATCGAGCTTGCCATCGGACCGATCTGGCTCGATGCAAGCGACGAAAATGAAGCAGCGGCCGAACTCTACGCAATCTTGAAGGATGTCGGCCGGCTCGCCTGACCTGAGGGAAACGCAGACCTTTTGGGGGTTCCGCGGCGATTGATCCGCAAAGCCAATCTACGCGCCTGCGACACCGATAGTGTAACTTGCTTGCAGAATGCCGATTTCGAGCCGTTCGACGTCGAAGATGAATCCCGACGCCTCCGCCGCAGAAAAGACGCTGTCGCCGCCGTTCATCGTATCGCGCTGCTGGCGCGCTGCGTAATCGGGGTGGCCTTGATAGACGATATCGCTGAGCGCGTCGTCGAACAGGAGTTGTGTGACTAACAACTCCCTGCCATCAATCACGATACGCAGATGGACATGGACGGTACGGCCACTGTACCAGCCAGGATAAATGCTGAGAAAATTCACACGGCCCTCGGCGTCGCTGATCTGCCTGCCACGCAAAAATGCGAGGCTGCTGGCGTCTTGATCGTCCGCGTTGCACATCCCTGCCGCGCGCCCGGAATAGACGCCGCGCGTATCGGCATGCCAAATCTCGACGTCTGCACCTTTTATCGGGTTGCAATCCTCAGACCGCACAAGGCGCAAGCTGATGCGGGTGGGCAGTCCGTTGACGCCTTCTGTCACGTCGCGTCGGATGGGAACGTCATTGGTATGGCAGGGACCGAGGTCTGCGCGAGGGTGGTGACGCATTGGGGTTCCTCGCGAAACACCGGATCGGGCAAGTCAGCTGGCACTCCAGCCGTGCCGCCGGCTCGCAGCCTAGAGACGGTCCAGTCGATGCTGTCACGCGACACCGCATCGCCGCCGCCGCTCCTGCCGGACAGCAGAGCAACGCTTGCTCCTGCCAGAAGGGCTCCTCCTCCAAGAATGATGGTACGTCGTCTCATCGCCTGGCCGTTCCCAAAGTTCGCAACGAAGATCACGCCCGCTACACACCAATAGACCAACAGAGACAGTGAGCAAAATTACGTTTTCGTCACACCATATCGCGTCTCGTGCCAGTACTTGTCCCTGGTATGTCAAAGTTAATTGTGTGAGGGCGCCCCTTAAGATCAGCATGGCGAGCTACGAAATCGGAACCGAACAGGATGTCCGAATGCCCGATTGGCGTGCCGTAATCCTTGAGCAGGCAGAGATCGCCATGGCGGTCGAAAAGGTTGTACTGCAGGCCCTGTCACGTGAGCAGCTTGCCAAGGCAGAAGCGCTGCACCTGTGGTCAAGGGTTGGGGAACTTTGCGTCAAAGCCCAAACCGTCGGCGACGAGATGGAAGACGGTCACGCGGATCTCGAGACGATCAAGGATTTCGAGGCGATCGAGGACATGTATCGCGCGCTTCATGCGTCGCTCGACGCGCGCCTGGTGATGATGGCAGGGCTCGGCCCGCAAGTGTGCTCTGACGGACTTCACTGAACGTCGAGCGCATATCCAATCGGCGAGAGCCCGCACTGTCTTTTCCGGCTACAGACTCTACTGCAACCGAGGCTCACCATGTCGCTACGGGTGAGCAGCGTTTGGCAGTGCCGACCGCGGTCGAGTGTGCACGAAGGCAGTTGCGCTTACTGCAGTCGGTGGATATGCCGATGCGTTGGAAGCAGGTCGGATCTCGTTGCTTTGTTGCCAATAGCTGACCGCAGCGCCACTCTTCTCGCACCGTTACCTGTCACAGGCACCAATCTCACCGGGCTTTTTCCGGCCCCGCAATATGGATCGAATTGATGAGCGTCGTCGCGTCGTATTTGTATCGCAACGGAAAGCGTGCGGAGACGCTCGAGCTTTCCGGACAAGCGCTGGTAATGGATGAAAGCGAGTTCGCCTGGATCGGGCTTCACGACCCGACGCCAGAGGAAATGACGGCAGTTGCCGCGGCGTTCGGGCTTCACCCACTTGCCGTTGAAGATGCGCTCAATGGAAATCAGATCGCCAAGGTGGAGGTCTACGGCGAGCAACTGTTCGTAATTGCCAAGACGGCCCATCTGGAGAAGGACAAGATCGTCTACGGCGAGACGGCGATCTTTGTCGGCAGACACCACATCATCACGGTCCGGCAAGGCTCGGCACGCAGTCACACAGAGTTGAGAGCACAGCTCGAGGCATCGCCGCAATTGCTGGCGCGAGGGACCGACTATGTCCTTCACGCGGTCATCGATTTCATTGTCGACGGCTACCTGCCGATCGTTCAGACGATCGAGGACAAGGTTCTCGGCATGGAAAAACACATGCTTGTGGCCTTTCTTGAGCGGGATGAAATCAGGCGGATTTTCCGGCTGCGGCGGCAGGTCATCCTGTTCCAACGCATTCTCGGCCCGATGTCGGAAGTCGCCAGCAAATTGGTTCACCTGGAACTCCCGTGCGTCGACGATAACGCCAGACCATATTTCCGCGACGTGCTGGATCATATCAGACGCGTCGAAGGCATGGTTGCCGGTCTGCGCGAGGTCATCACATCCGTGTTTGAAGCCAGTAATCTGCTCGAACAACAGAGACAAGGAACGATCACGCGACAGCTGGCTGCGTGGGCTGCGATCCTCGCTGTGCCGACCGCTATTGCTGGCATCTACGGCATGAACTTCAAACATATGCCCGAACTTGACACGCTCTATGGCTACTACGCAGTTCTCGGGGTGATTGTCTTCCTCTGTGTGGTGCTCTTCCTGCGCTTCCGCAAGGTTGGGTGGCTTTAGCACAACGAGCGCTGCGTCAGCATGCGTGGGAGATGGCCTGGTGGGTGAGCGTAGTCCTCGAGGGAACAGAGGGTCAATCCGCTGACGTCCGCGGAAAACACGCCGGTCGTTAAGGCAGAGAACCCCTGCACGCCGGTGTTTGACGGGAACAATTCTGCGGTTCCGCGCTTACAGTAGTGCATGCGCAAAAACGATCCAGAACTTAATCCCTTCGGATCGTGTGCAGGATGGCCTCTTTCTTGGAGGCCATCATTTATGGTTGACGGCTGACACCCCGACGGAAATGCCATGATTGATCTCACGCCGATTACCACCGTGGAAGCCCTAGGACGCTTTCGCAAACTCCCACCCGTCTATGGGCACGAACTCGCTGGGCTGTGGCGCGGCTCTGGTGTGCCAACAGGCCACCCCTTGGATGGGGTTCTTGAAAACCTCGGCTGGTTTGGCAAGCGCTTTCATCCGAACCTTCGCGCCGATGCACTTCTGTTTCAAATCGGTCCCGGTCGACTGGTCGCACTCGAACCGGCCTATATCCCCCTGGGATTGGCATTGCGCCTGGGATCGATCGGGCGCACGCGTTTAGTTCGTCATTGTTTTCGGTTCCTGCAACGCCCGCTGCGGGCGCGTGGGCCAACCGCTACCCTCGAGATGCAGGACTTCGAAGGAATACGTTCAGCGGCCATGCGCTATGACCGGCAGCCAATCATGGACCGATTTCGACGGATCGGCGACCATCAGTTGTTTGGAATGATGTCAGCCCACCGCGACCCTCGGCCCTATTTCTTCACCCTGACGCGTCAGGAATAGCGCCGCGGCGTTGCCGATACCGGCACAGCTTGCTGGGAACGCACCTTGATCAATGCGCTGAAGTTTCTTAGCCGGCTATCCGCATAGTTTCGCTGGGCGCAAATGGCCGCAAATTTTGTGATTGCCGCTGCGTCCACCATCTATAAGGTTTCGTGCCCCGTTGGATGGTTGCCCTCATCGACCACTTCGGTATCAGGCCGATCTTCGCCATCAGCATGTTCCTGGCGCCAATGCCCGCTTCGGTCCTGATACTCGATTTCCGCGTCTTTCCCCGCGCTTTGGTGTTCCTGAGCGGCAATGCGCGCTGCTTCAAGAGCGTCGTCATGAGTGGGGAAAGTTTCCGAGAAGACATCGCCCGACTTGTACGCCCAACCGCCGTCATGGGGGACAACCTCGTATCTCGCTTTCGTCATATACACCTCCGATGCAAGAAGCCCGGTTTGACGACGCTAGGCTGTTTTCTGCAACGCCCATGGCTCCTGCCTAAACGGATGTGCCGTATTTCAACAGCCGCGATGAGCGTCCGCAACCGGGCATGTCAGATCCCATATAGGGCGCCGAGATCATGTTGGTACCGCATCCAGAGCCCTTCCGCGGCACACCGGCACACCCATTACCAGGGCCATCTGCCAGGTGCAGATCACCGCATGGCCAAGACTTCCGATCGTTGTTTTCCGCCCCGGGGCGTCGAATTGGAACAATGCACACCGACACTCGTTGGAAGCCCATGAACAGAGACAAATTTGTTGCAGCACTTACGGTATCAACACTGATCTGCGGCCCTGCCATGAGTTTCGAACTTTTGCCAGAGACAATCAATAGGGCGTCGCTCGGTTCTATCTCCACAGCCGCAACTTCGTTGGCACCTCCAGACAATCCGGACCCTGCCATTGTGCAGCTTCAAGTGCTGTTGGACCGCGCCGGGGCGTCCCCAGGCGTGATCGACGGGTATTTCGGCGAGAATGTCAGCAAAGCAATCGCAGGCTTTGAGGCCATGCACGGACTACCTTCCGACGGCAAGCTCGATCCGGAAGTTATCGCTCGTCTCAACAACAATGCGCCGGTCGTTCACAGCTACAAAATCACCGCGGCAGATACGGCCGGCCTGGTTCAATCGATCCCGGCGGACTACGGCGAGAAAGCCCGGATGGATCACCTCGGTTATACAAGCGTGGCGGAGAAGTTGTCCGAGCGCTTTCATATGGACATCGATCTAATCAAGGCGCTCAACCCGCAATCGTCCTTTGCCGTCGGCGAAACGATATCGGTAACGATGCCAGGCCCGCCCAAGACCGGGAAGGTTAAACGGATCGAGGCCAACAGACGGACGGCACATCTCTATGCCTATGGCGAAGACGGTACCCTATTGGCAGTCTATCCAGCAACAATTGGCAGTTCCGAGACACCTGCGCCCTCCGGTAAGCACAAGGTCAAGGGCGTGGCGCGAATGCCTATCTATGTCTACAACCCCAAGATCAACTTCAAGCAGGGCGACAACAGGAAAGTTCTGACAATACCCAGTGGGCCAAATGGGCCAGTTGGCACCGTATGGATCGATCTTTCGAAACCGACATACGGCATCCACGGCACACCGGAGCCTGCCCTCATCGATAAGGTCGGTTCGCACGGCTGCGTGCGCCTTGCAAACTGGGATGTAGAGGAATTGGCCGCAATGGTCGAACCGGGCGTCTCTGTCGAATTTGTGGAGTAACTTCCGATTTCTTGAAGTGCGACCGCATGGATTGGCCTGCGCACCTCACCGTTGACGGAAAGTGACCCGGTATCAACTGCCGTCAGCAGGTCTCGATAGGCGATCAAGTGGACCTAGCTCACGCTGTTCTGATTCTCACGCCACTGGCATTCACGCAACCGGCCCGCTCGGGGACGCCCGCGGGCGGCTCTTCTCGTTGCCATCCTGAGCATAAACACCCCCGTCGACCGCAGCGGCGGCCATTCTCTAGTTGCCCTGGCGCGCCGCCTCCCCCGCTGCGTCGCAACCGATCACGGGGTTTCACCCTGACAAAGCGCCCGACCACCACCAGGTCGCCATTTCGCGCGTGGCCTGCAGAAATCCGCAGCGGCTGGTGCCTTAATGCGAATTGGTGGGCCTGACCCGACCGGCTTCGCATCTTCCGGTTATCCTCACCAGATACGCAAGCCCGCAAACGAGGGCGACGGAGCCCGGCAATAATCCGGCGATCGCGCGGGCATGGGCAATCGGCTTTTTCAGGGACCGGCGCGGCGTAGGGGAGCAGGCTGCTACAGGCCGCGGCGCAGGCAAGGGCAAGCCCTCCTCCACATCCGTTTCGGCCCTGCGGGTGCTCGCGCCACTCGTGACCTTCCGCTGCTGGAAGCTCCCGCCGCTTAGGCGGTCCAGAAAGGAGCTACCCATGCAAACCAAGCGCGACACCTATCAGATCATCACCGACACGATTCTCGCAGCCCTCGAAAACTGCGGCCCTTGCGAGCGTCCCTGGATGGGCCCGGCGCTGACCATGCCGGTCAACGCCGTGTCAGGCCACGAATATCGCGGCACCAACGTCCTCATGCTGTGGGTCGCCGCCCAAGAGGCCGGCTACGCAGAAAACCAATGGGCGACCTTCAAGCAGTGGTCCGAAAGCGGCGCGAGCGTCCGCAAGGGCGAAAAAGCTACCCCGGTCATCTGGTTCAAAATGCTCGAGCGCAAGGGCGACGACGTCGGCGATGATGACGAGAATGGCCGCCACATTCCCTTCGCCCGCCTGAGCTGGGTGTTCAACGCCGCCCAGATCAATGGCCGCCAACCCGAGAAAGTACGCACGCCCAAGGACAACCAAGTCTCCCCAATTGAGTTGGCCGATGGGCTTGTGGCCGCCAGCGGCGCGAACATCCGCCACGAGGGCGCACGGGCCTTCTACCGGCCAAGCACAGACGAAATCGTTTTGCCCCCACGACATCTTTTCACCGGCACCTCTACCAGCAGTGCCACCGAGGCGTATTATGGTGTCGCTCTTCACGAGTTGACGCACTGGAGTGCGCCGCGCCTCCAGCGCGAGTTCGGCAAGCGCTTTGGTGATGACGCCTACGCCGCCGAAGAACTGGTCGCCGAGCTGGGTGCAGCGTTCCTCTGCGCCCGCCTGGGCGTTTCGGCCGAGCCTCGCGCCGATCACGCCAAGTATCTTGCCAGCTGGATCAAGATTCTGAAGGGCGACCGCAAGGCGTTCATCACCGCCGCCAGCAAGGCGTCCGAGGCCAGCGACTATCTCCTGGCTTTCCAAGGCTGAAAGGAAGCGAAGGAGCGACCTACAGCGCCGCGCGTCTTATTGGACGCGCAAAGGTCGCTGTAGCGCTTTGAATTGCTGCATGTATCCCTAAAGCCAATACGATCTAAGGATACATGCAGTAGAGGCAGCCTTCTTCGCCATTCTTTGCTGCGTGGGCCCGCCAAGAACGGTTTGACTTTTTTGGGCAGTTTGCCGGTCTAGTGTCGAGATCCATACCGTGTCGCTCAGGCAAGCGCACCGACGACCCGAGGGAAACGGCCGGAAGGGTAAGGGATCGCAGTTCATCAGCACTCGCGCGATTTGCCCTGCTCGACGTTTCTAGTTGGAAGTCCTGCGTCAAAGCCTCAAATCGGCAACAGGGCGTCAGGCTTTACATCTGCAACGGATGCGTAGGTATGGGTCTCCCTTACACCGGGCAAAGGCAAGATCACCCGCTCCAGAAAGTCCTGAAACATCGACATGTCGGCAATTCTCGCTTTGACGAGATAGTCGAAGCCGCCGATGACCATGTGGCATTCCAATACTTCCGATGCATTTGAGATTGCCTCGGAAAACCGCTCGAAAATGTGCGGAGCGGTGTGATCGAGGCGGACCTGAATGAACACCACTGTTCCCCGGCCGACCTTCTGCGGATCAAGGATCGCCCTGACGGCTTTTACATAACCCTCCCGGAACAGACGTTTGACGCGCTGGCTCGCCCCAGTCGGCGACAAGCCGACCCGGCTCGCCAGTTCGAGCGTGGTACGGCGGCCGTCTTCCTGCAGCAGCCTCAGCAGGTTGCGGTCGATTGCGTCGAGTTCGGCAGCTTCGTGCTTCACGCAGTTTTCTCCATAATAGAGTTATATTCACTTCAAAATCACGAAATCAATATATTCAGGCACGCACGCTTGAGCAATACGATGTGATCGTTGTTTCCCGGCACATTCGGTCGCCTGCCGATGGCCGGGCCGGGTCCCCCTGCCCTTACGGAGGCAAGAGTGCGCATTTCGATCCTCGCAGACAGTGACGGCAGCAAGCGGATGGCTGTTATAGCAGGGGCAGCATTCGTCGCGATTACCACCGTGCAATTCGTGGCCGCCCGCTTCAGCTTGCGCGAACATCTGACCGCCGCCGATATCGTCGGCTTGCGGTTTGCTGGCGCTCTTTTCGTCTTCCTGCCGGTGCTATGGAAGACCGGCACGGCAAAGCTGAGGCTGTTAGGCTGGCGCAAAGCCGGTCTGCTGGCACTGCTGGTGGGATTGCCTTACACCCTGATCATCAATCAGGGGCTTACCCACGCCCCGGCCGCCCATGCCGCAGCCCTGTCTCCCGCCTCCATCGTCTTCTTCTCGTTCCTGCTCTCGCGCCTCGTGTTCAAGGACAAGGTTTCCCGCGCGCGCATCATCGGCATTGGCGCGATCATCGGCGGACTGCTTCTGTTCGTTTCCCCCGCAGCCCTCAAGACAGGCGACACCCTGCGCGGCGATCTGCTCTTTGCGGGTTCGGGGATCATGTTCGCGCTCTATGCGGTGCTGGTGAGGTTCTGGTCCGTCGACGCGATAACGGCGGCGATCGCCGCTGTCCTCTTCTCCTGCTTGCCGCTGCCCCTGTTGTACACCGTGGCGCCGAGTGGTCTCGCAGCTGCGTCCATAGCCGAGATTGCGACGCAATTCGTGATCCAGGGCTTCCTTGCCGGTGCGGTTGCGATCGTTCTCTACACCTATACGGTTCATCAACTCGGCCCGCGCCAGGCCTCGCTATTCATGCCGTGCATTCCAGTGACGACGGCAGTGATCGGGATGGTAGTGCTCGGGGAAATGCTGACCCTTCCCCAGTTCGTTGCTATCGCTGCCATTACATTTGGAATGGTGTTCCCAATGCTGCAAAAATCCTGAATTTCGCGGCAAGTTCACTGGCGTGGGACATCGATAATCGGCTTTGCCTGACACCACCTCGCCTTCAGGCGACCAGTCGCGACTGAACGTTTTCGTTGGGCCTGTTGGATGCAACCGTCCCGTCAGGTGTTAGACACCGTATTCGACGAACATCGCGGCCTGCGGAAAATGGATCGAACATACGACGCCGATCGGGAGGCTCCATTCGTCAGAGGCTGCGATTGCCATGTCCCGCTCATCCGCTGTTGACAGCGCTCCCTCGGCGGTCTCGATGAGGCGTGTCTGACCGAAGATCGGCTGCGCCTCGATCGTCCTTCCGCAACGGCAAGTCGCAGTTTTCTTACCCCTGTCAGCTGCGCCGCCATTCCTCGCGCACTAACAAAACTGCGACTTGCCGCCCTCCATTCCATTGCGGCCCTATGGGTGCGGACCAATCGTCCCCGGTCCTTGCGACAGCCATCGAGGCCGCAATGGTGCGGCCCGACACAGCGAAAAGGAACACGACAATGGCAACCATTGGCACCTTCACCTCCACCGAAAACGGCTTCAACGGCTCAATCCGCACCCTCGCACTCAACGTCAAGGCTCGCATTGCCAGGGTCGAGAACCCCTCCGACAAGGGGCCGCATTTCCGCATCTACGCCGGTAACGTCGAACTGGGCGCGGCCTGGCAGAAGACCTCCGATCAGGGCCGCGACTATCTTTCGGTGAAGCTCGACGACCCGAGCTTCTCAGCCCCGATCTACGCAACACTTGCAGAGGTCGAAGGTGAAGTTGACCTCAAGCTCATCTGGTCGCGGTTGAACCGGGACTGAGACTTAGATCATGGCCCCGCTACATCAGCGGGGCCTACCTCGTCGAATACGGCATCTGCAGCAATGCTGAAGCAGCACGGAACATCGCCGTAGAGCCCCATCCCCCTTTTCCGTTCCTCGAGCGCCCGCGGCGGAGGACCGCAACACTGGGCGATCGGCGGCGCGCGCGTCGGTCGCCTGCCTCACCTCGGACGCGTCGTTCATCGGTCGCAGCCTCACGAACGCTATCGATGCCATGACGTACCTAGAACTCCGATCGACGCAAGCCGCGGGCGAATTACGAGGTGCGGCTGCGACAGCAGGAATTTGCACCACCCGGTGCGCAACTGTGGAATTGCCAGTATTTGCATTTGTGGAACGGTTGTCACCGCCCACCTTTTTTGCCGTGTGTGGTTGCCCTGCACTTGCGACGAAAACAAGACTCAATCATCGTCGGCTGCAGCATGCGATCTGGGGGGTTCCTGCATGGCTCCATCGGTTGTTTGAAACTACACGCAGGTAGGAGCATGACTGTGGCATCAGGTTCGCTGAAACTCT
This sequence comes from Ensifer sp. 1H6, assembly GCF_001976035.1. Lineage (NCBI taxonomy): Bacteria > Pseudomonadati > Pseudomonadota > Alphaproteobacteria > Hyphomicrobiales > Rhizobiaceae > Ensifer > Ensifer sp. 1H6. The sequence continues at coordinate 147,079 of NZ_MOAI01000013.1, forward strand.
TGAGTTACGCCGTCCTTCTCACGTCCATCACCGCATCGGCGCATGCCCAGTCCAGCAGCGAGGAGCTAGCGAAGAAGCTCTCAAACCCAATTGCGTCGCTGATCAGCGTTCCATTCCAATTCAACTACGATCAGGGCTACGGACCGAACGACGGCGATCATACCGTGGTGAACATCCAGCCAGTAATTCCAATTTCGCTCAATGCAGACTGGAACCTGATTTCCCGTACGATCCTGCCTGTGACCTGGCAAGACGACATTGCCGGACCGTCGGGGAGCCAGTTCGGCCTCGGTGATACGCTGCAGAGCTTCTTCCTGTCGCCAGTCAAGCCAACCGATGGAATCATCTGGGGTGTTGGCCCGGTGTTTCTGATTCCCACAGCAACCGACGAGTTGCTTGGAAGCGGAAAGTGGGGCGCGGGGCCGACCGGAGTGGCTCTCAAGCAAGACGGGCCCTGGACTTTTGGGATATTGGCAAACCATGTTTGGTCGTTTGCCGGACAGAGCGACCGAACGGATGTCAGCTCGACCTTCCTGCAACCGTTCATCTCTTACACCACGCCGGAAGCCTGGACCTTCTCCTTGAACACGGAGAGTACCTATGACTGGGAAACCAATGACTGGTCGGTTCCAATTAACTTTCAGGTATCCAAGGTGGTAAAGTTCGACGAACAGCCCGTGAGCTTTGGCGTGGGCGCGCGTTACTGGGCGGAATCGCCGGAAAACGGGCCTGACGGCTGGGGAGTTCGTGCAATCGTTACGTTCTTGTTCCCAAAGTAGCAACTTTGCAACGCTCACTACTGTGCCGTCGAAACTCTGGCTTTTGGCGACACTTGAACCTCGCCCGCTCGCTAATTCGGATCGGGCGCGTTGCCCTTGGATAACCATGGACAAATTATCTGCTCCCAACCCAATTCTTGAAATAGCCCTTGGGACCGTCATGGTCATTTTGATCATGTTGGTACACGGCGTTGGCATTCGCACGATCAATCGGCGTTTCAGCAGGTCCTGGGTTCTCGTGAACAACACCACGCCGCATTGGCGTATCAATCTCTTGCTTGCGGTCGCGATCGGATCGCTGGCAATCCTTCATTTCGCTGAGACTCTCGTGTGGGCAGCGCCGATATCGATGATGGGGATAATCCCTTCAATGCGGGACAGCTACTACTTCGTCCTGGAGAGCTACACGACGCTTGGTGAAGGCACGGTAAAACTACCTGATAGTTGGCGTTTAATCGGGCCGATCATGGCGGTGTCGGGCTTGTTTACGTTCGGATGGACGGGCAGCGTTCTGGTTAGCATCATGACCGAGTTCGGCAAGCTCGACAGAGGGCAGGCCAAAAAGGAATCGAAAGACTCTGAAGGATGAAATCGGCAAGGCTTGGGACGCACCAATATAGGTAAGATGACTTAGTTTTCGTTGGTCAGTTTTGACAATCTCGACGTCGCCGTCATGCTAGCTGAGGCACGGTATGATCGCTAAAGGATCACCGGCGACGTGTTCTACATCACATGGGAGCTGATCCGCACAAGCCCCGCTGCGTCTTGGCCTACAGCGTCGGCGTGACGCACTTCCGGAGTTACGCTCTGCTCGAAGATCAGAATGGCCGGCTTGATGAGTTCGGTGGAGTAAGAGTCCAGTCGATGTCGAGCGGGAGGACAGTGCCACGTGGGTGGACGCGGTCGTCGGCCTGCGCGAGGACTACTTCTTCACCCCGGAATCCAGGCGACGGGCCGGGGTCCGGTGGGCGGCGGCGGCCCCGCGTCGACTGGGATGGCGGCCCGTCAGCGCATTGGCGATTTCGGCGAATTGCAGTCGTCTTGCTCAATCTGGGAGAGCCTGATGTCCTGCAGGAGGCGGAAGAGCGACGCCGCCAGAAAGCCGAGAGCCGCCATGAACAAAACGGCGGCTCCTGGTTCGTGGCGGTACCCAACAAAGGCGATGACGAATCCGAAGATCAGCAGAAACGTGACGCCGATTCCTGCCAACACGGCCAGGTGAAGTGCATTGTTGAGCACACGTTCTCGCCGCCGCAGTTCGGCCATTTCCTTCTTCAACCACGCTCGGGCATCGCTTTCGTCGAGCTCCCGGAGCATTCTGATCCGCTCCGTTACGCCGGAAATCCGATTGGCCAGAATCGCCACCATCGCAGCGACCGCGTTGAGCATGAACGCCGGCGCGACCGCGTGACTAATCATGTTCGAAAGCTGGTTAGCATCAACAGAGACCATGTTTCTCCCCCGGGTGTTCTTCCAGATCGCCCCGTGCCCATATACGCAAATTCTACCGGACCAATCCCACATTGATGAAGTGAACGCGTGTACCGGACGAACAGCGAACCGATCGCCAAAATCGCTACTCGGTTCTGCCCCGTTTTAACCACGGCGCGGAACCCGGATGCGCTTTACTTGGATACATCATTGGTGCGGCCTTACACCACCGGATAGGTCCAAGGCGAATGTATCATGCTCACTTCGGACCCTCGCAGGACTGGTCGGCCGGCGCCCGCTTCTATTTGGACTTGCCGGACGATCCCTTCCGCTGGAGGCGGGTTTCATGGGAGGAGAGCAGGCGCGCTCATCGGACTTGACGCCTCGGCGGCTGATGGCTCGGGGCACAACATAACTGGCGTTGTGCTTCGTACACTGAGGTTCCAATGGCCGCCCACCCCGCTGAAATTTGCGTAACGCATGGCGCAACGTAGGCCAGAGGGTCCAGCAGCTTGGAGTGGCCGTAAGCCCGCAATCGCGGTTAAGACACTACGGGATGACATTGACTGCACGCGCGGCCACGAGCACGAGTGTCAGGAGCGCGATGGCACTTTCGAGCATCATCAGGAGCTTCGCGCGCGGCGTGAGCGGCAGCACGTCGGTAGGGCTGAAAGCCGTAGCGGTATTAAACGCCAGAAAAAGATAGTCGACATAGAGCGGCCGCCAATTGGCTGATGCGAATTCGGGAGCCGACGACTGGGGAAAGAGCCAATCAGGTCTCCTTGATATCCCACGCGCGATGCGTGAGGGACCACCAGAATCGACCTGCCAATAGAGAAGCGAGAACGCCAGAACGTTGGTGACCCAGATCGAAAACGATGAACTCAACAACGACACCTTTCGCGTCTCGGGCGGGTGTATTGTGATGATCCCTATCATGTCGCCAAGTTCTGCCGCCGTATTGGCAACGTAGAGACTGGAAAGGAGCAGGATCGCAACGTGCTCGATCCGCAGCCAGACAGCATTCTCGGTCGACATCGTCACCATGATCATTGGAGCAATAGTTGCTATCAGGACCCCGAATGACACCCATCGAGGCAGCGCGGAGACGTGATGCGGTAGAACCTGCAAAAAAGCGTAGACCGCAATGATTGCCAGAACCGGGGGCCAGCGGCGTTCGTCACGACCTTGTTGGATGACATTGCTCATCGCGTGGTCCCGATTGAGATCTTGAAGTTGCCAACGCCTTCCTGCTGCATCCGCCACAGGTGTATGTCATGTTACGCTATTCGCCTGTGATGCCCTACCTCATCGCCTGACCTGTCGGGTGTCCGTCCAAGCCGATCGCCCGTCGTGCCGATGAGGCGATCAATGAAGTTGCCGCCTACACATCGCCCTTGAGATTGCCGCTCATGAGCCTGCCCCTCGTCGAACCGGACAAGGTCCGTTTGCGCTGTCCGCCACGCAGACATCAACAAGCGCTCACTCCCGTTTCATCTCGCCACGCGGACGATCTCCACACGCAATTGGTGGCATTTTCGTATTGCCAACGCGCCAGTCAATTGCCCTTAAGGGATCCTTTCCGTCTGCTTCGAAAAGGATCATTATCTCGTGCCTCTCTCGGAGCAGGGCCAAATTCTTCCGCCGCGCGCGCTACCAAGTGAAGCAGGCGCGAATAGAGCCAGTCCTCACATCATCACGTGTGTGATCAACGTCATGCCGCATGAAAAGAGGTGCGCGACACGATTCGCGGAAGCAAGTCTTCCTCTAGGTCAAGCTGGACGACCCGAGCTTTCCGGCTCCGATCTGCGCGACGCTCTCCAACCGGGACTGAGATCCCAGCCAATGGGCCTCGCCGTTCAGGCGGGGCCTCCCTTCCGTTCTGACGAAACCGAAGGCGGGCATCGAACCCGCCTTCGGCTTTGGGCGCCATACGGAGAGGTGGGGTCTGCTCATATCGAGGCAATCATGCCGTGGAGCCGGGCCAGCCTCAAGGACGTCGCGGTTCCCCCAAAATGCTGGCGCATTCCGGCTCCCCCACTCGCCGCCGCCGGCGGTCGCTTGCGCGATCCTTGACCCCAACCCGCCACCACGTCGGCGGGCGTCATCTTTCTCAAACGTCAAGGAGACGAAGATGACGATTACCCTCGAAATCCAGGTTGAAGAACTTCGCGCTGAACTGAAGTGCTCCTTTGACAGCGCCGAGCGCCGCCAGATCGAAGCGGAGCTCGAACTCGCCCAGGCCGAGCTGGTCGTGATGCTGGCCGAACAGGACGGTTCCATCGAAGCCCAACCGCCCTTCTGAGGGCGGCATCTCACGTGCGCTACCAGACCGCCGACGTTCAGCGACGGCCAGGAGCAAGAAGTCGCAGCTCTCCAGTCGATCTCTTGTCATTGACATCGGGGATGTTGGTCGCAACCGCCTTCATTAGAATATTCCTCGTGCGTTGCGGCTCCTCGCAGAAGCAAGGTTCAGGAGGCGGAAGATCCTCCAGTTCCGTTTCGGCCTTTCAGGTGCGCCCACCGTCCGGCAGCCGATCTCCGCGATATCAGCAATTCGAAAAAAGAAATCACCATGCAACAGCTCGCTCAATTCCTCGCCGCCGTAGGCCGCCGGGTCCGCGTCGCGGCGAGGTGATCTGTCACTTCTTCCGAAGGGGCGAAATGGGACTGTCGCGATCAAGGTCCCGCTCTTCATCGATACCGGGACGTCGTTGATTGGGAGTGAGGCGCTGGTTGGGCGCACTGCAGCGACCTGGGATTGGCGAGGAGGATAATGACCTATCCATTCAATGCGTCTTGTTCGGATTGCTCGGATTTTACCTTTCCGAGATTCCCATGGGTCTGATGGAACCTGTTCGAGCCGACGCAACTGTTCATGTCTTCGCGCCGAAACCAGATCGCTCGGCCGCATCTGAGCGGCGCGTTGCCGGCGGTGAAGACTATCTGCTCGTCAGCGCGCATCTCAAGAACTTCGTGTGGCTGGATCAGCGGCCTGGCGGCGAGCTGCTTCGATCGCGTGCGCGACGACCCCTTCGCTTGAAAGCCTCGACTGACTTGGTCGATCTCGACCGTGGTCGTGCCGCAGCGACGCGAGATGTAATCGGCCGTTTCCGGATCGTTGATGGCGGAAAACGAAATCCAGCTTGCGCTCTCGAACCACTTGCTGGCAGCGTCGCGGCCACCGTAGGTTTCTCGCATCTGGCCGATAGACTGGTAGATCATGATCAGAGCAATGCCGTACTTGCGGCCAGCGTCGCGGGCGGTTTCCAGAATGCGCATGTGGCCGAGGCGGGCGACCTCATCCAGCAGAAATAGCGCGCGTTCATCTACTCCCCCGTCGCGATTGTAGATCGCGTTCAGAAACGATCCGATGAGGACGCGGGCCAATCCCGCATGCGTTTCGAGCGTCTTGAGGTCTATGTTGATGAAGACATCGATTGTCCCAGCCGCGAGTTCGTCCGTGGAGAAGCTCGATCCCGACACCAATGCCGCGTAGTTGGGATAAGAAAGCCAATGTGTTTCCTTTACTGCATTGGCATAGACGCCGCTGAAGGTTTCGGGCGTCATGTTGACGAAAGCAGCGGCATTCTCCTTTACAAAGTCCGACCGCGAATTCTCGTGGATTGTCTGAAGACGTTCGCGAAGTTTCGGCTCCGGTTCGGCCAGATTCTTGCGGACCTGCCGCAGCGTCTGACACTCCTTTATCGTGTGCCCGGACAGGCAAACGTCGGCGATAAGTGCAGTCAGCAATTGTAGTCCCGAAGCGCGGAAGAAATCGTCGCGGATACCGTTTGTACGCCCGCTGTCGCTTACGATCCAAGACGCGACAGAGGCTATATCCTCCTCCTTCGTTCCTCCGAACCGGCCAATCCAGTCCAGAACGTTCACGCCCGTTTCCGACCGCTTCGGATCGATTACGAAGGTTTGCCGTCCCGCGCTGCCGCGGTGGTCGGTGACCATCGGAGCAACTTCATTGGAAGGGTCGAGGACCACAAGCGTGCCGCCCCATTTCAGCGCGGTGGGGATTGTTACCGACGTCGTCTTGAAACCACCGGAGACAGCAAAGACGATGCCGTGCGACGAGCCGAATGCGCCATCGAAGCACAAAAGGGGTGCCTTACCGCCACGGCCCCAAGTATCCGGATTGTCGGCTCGAAAAGACTGGGCTGCGACCCCGTCCCTATCGACGCGGTAACGCTCGCCAATCACAATACCGCCAGCTTCGGGAAACAGTTTCGCTGCATCCCGCAGCTTCATCCAGTCGGCTTCACCGTGAAGCGCGCGCTTGCCGCGCACGCGTCGTGGCTCTTGCTGTGCGAAAGCAGCATTTCCCATGAGCGATACGCGCAAGGCAAAGCATGCGGCCATTGCGGCGGCCGCTGCGCCAAACATTGTCGCTGTGTCCACGTCGGAAAACGCTATCCGACCGGCCGGCACCTGGCCTTTCGCCGTTGAAAGCCGAATTGTCTCACGAACTGCGGCGATGATCATCGTTGCGAGAGATCCGGTGAAAACGCCGAAACCCGCGAGCTTGATATTGGCAGAGCCGGCACAAGCGAACAGGAAGACAGTTCCAATCGCCGCAGCGCAGATATAGGGCAAGGCAACACCCGCCTGCCCGAGCGTCAGTTGCGCAGCCTGCGTGCTGCCGAACGCTGCCAGCCAATTTTCGATACCCGTCAGTACGATGGTGACCAGGATCATCAGCGCGATGGGTGCAGCAAAGAGCGCGATCCTAATCGCGGTCATTGCCGAAGGCCTCCGCGCCAATTTCCATCAGCCGCGATCGCTCGCCTGCGTCAGCCTGCAGCCGGCGGCCCAGATCGATCAGGCCTCCGAGAAGAAGCGCGCGCTTTTCGTAGCGCAGCCCAGCTTTGACGATAAGGCCGCCGAGCTCGATCTTCTCGCGCGTGTCCTTTTTCCGGTCGTTGGATGTGATCGTTCGGCTCATTCGGTCAAGCCTCGCTGCCGTCGCCCGCATGCGCGCCAGACGTGACCGTCGCGCCCGATGCGGCGCCAGCGCGAGCTCCACCGGCAATCTTTCCGGCAGTCGACCGAGGCCTGCCTGCGCGAAAGTGTTTTGCCAATTCCTCAAATGCTATTTGCAGCTCGGTCTCGTCGATCTCTATCTCGCCGAGCCCGGCTTTGAGCGCGATGCGGCCGATCCGTTCGGCTTCCCGTGTCTCGGCCTGTTTCAGCTGTTCGTGGAGCCTCGCGATCTCTTCGCGAATTTTCGAGGAGGGTTTCTTCATTCCCGATCGGTCCCTTCATGCCGTTTCAACTTTGAACGGCATGAACTTCCTTGAGATCGGCGCGCCGATCTACTCTCACAAATGAGAGTTGGCGGAGCCAACGCTTCTGATCATCATCCCGGCTGTTCCAAGAGAGCGGCTTTCAAGGGCGCAATTATACGTCGCTGACGCGACGCCCTTGCTTGAGGCCCAGTCCGAGCCTTTCCCTCCCGACGAACCCATTGACTTCGTTTACAACCGGGAAAGAACACCGCCATGGCCGTCCCACACTTCTCCGTCAGCGTCGTCGCCCGTGGTTCCGGCCGCAGCGCGGTGTTGTCGGCGGCCTATCGCCACTGCGCCAAGATGGATTACGAGCGGGAAGCCCGGACGATCGACTACACCCGTAAACAGGGCCTGCTGCATGAGGAGTTCGTTTTCCCGGCTGATGCTCCTGATTGGATCAAGAGCATGGTTGCTGATCGCTCGGTCTCGGGCGCTTCCGAAGCTTTCTGGAACAGGGTCGAAGCCTTTGAGAAGCGGGCCGATGCGCAGCTTGCCAAGGATGTAACCATCGCACTTCCCATCGAGCTGACCGCAGAGCAGAACATCGCGCTCGTCCGCGAGTTCGTCGAAAGGCATATCACGTCGAAAGGCATGGTGGCGGATTGGGTCTATCACGACGCACCCGGCAATCCGCATGTGCATCTAATGACAACATTGCGCCCGCTCACCATGGACAGTTTCGGCGGCAAGAAGGTCGCCGTGCTCGGACCTGATGGTAACCCGATGCGCAATGCTTCCGGCAAGATCGTCTATGAACTTTGGGCGGGGAGCGCGGATGACTTCAACACGTTCCGCGATGGCTGGTTCGCGTGTCAGAACCGGCATCTGGCGATTGCAGGCATCGACATCCGCATTGACGGCCGGTCCTTCGAAAAACAAGGGATTGAACTGGCGCCGACCATTCATCTCGGGGTCGGGACAAAGGCGATCGAGCGGAAATCGAAGGCTACCAAGCAAACTCTTTCGCTTGAACGATTGGAGCAGCAGGAAGAACGACGCGCGGAAAACGCCTGCCGCATTCAGCGCAGTCCGGAACTTGTCCTCGACCTCATCACCCGCGAGAAGAGCGTCTTTGACAGCCAAGATGTAGCCAGGATCCTGCATCGCTATATTGACGATGCCGGTCTGTTCCAGGGCCTGATGGCAAGGATCCTACAGAGCCCTCAGACACTCCGTCTTGAACGCGAGCGGATTGAGTTTGTTACCGGCCTACGGGCTACTGCCAAGTACACGACACGGGAACTGATCCGGCTCGAAGCCGAGATGGCCAATCGCGCGATCTGGCTATCTCACCGTTCGTCGCACGGTGTCGGGCAAGCGGTTCTGAAGACGACATTCTCGCGTCATGCCCGCCTGTCGGAGGAACAGCGGGCCGCGATCACACATGTCACAGGGGCCACGCGGATCGCGGCCATAGTCGGCCGCGCTGGTGCCGGCAAGACCACGATCATGAAGGCGGCCCGAGAGGCCTGGGAAGCGGCCGGCTATCGCGTCGTTGGTGGGGCGCTCGCCGGTAAAGCTGCCGAGGGACTGGAGAAAGATGCAGGCATTTGGTCCCGCACGCTGGCGTCGTGGGAGCTACGCTGGAACGAGGGCCGCAACCAGCTCGATGATAAGACCGTCTTCGTTCTGGACGAAGCAGGCATGGTCTCGTCGCGGCAGATGGCGATGTTCGTCGAAGCGGCGACGAAGGCTGGGGCCAAGCTGGTTCTGATCGGTGACCCGGAACAGCTCCAGCCGATCGAGGCGGGTGCCGCTTTCCGGGCAATTGCCGACCGCATCGGTTACGCGGAACTCGAAACCATCTACCGCCAGCGCGAGCACTGGATGCGCGAGGCCTCGCTCGATCTGGCGCGGAGCAACGTGGGAAAGGCCGTCGATGCCTATCGTGCGCATGGGTACTTCAAGGGGTCGGAGCTAAAGACGCAAGCGGTCGAAAATCTGATCGCCGACTGGAACCGTGACTACGATCCGCAAAAGACCAGCTTGATCCTCGCACACCTTCGGCGTGATGTCCGGATGCTCAACGAGATGGCTCGTGCCAAACTCGTCGAACGCGGCATCGTCGCTGAAGGATTTGTGTTCGGGACTGAGGATGGCAAGCGCAAGTTTGCCACCGGCGACCAGATCGTGTTCCTGAAGAATGAGGGCTCGCTCGGCGTCAAGAACGGAATGCTGGCAAAGGTCGTGGAAGCCGCGCCGGGCCGGATCGTCGCCGAGATCGGCGAGGGGGAGCACCGGCGTCAGGTGACTGTCGAACAACGGTACTATCGAAACGTCGATCTCGGCTACGCAACGACGATTCACAAATCCCAGGGCGCGACTGTTGACCGGGTGAAGGTGCTCGCATCGTTGTCGCTCGACCGCCATCTCACCTATGTCGCCATGACCCGCCATCGCGAGGATCTCGGTGTCTATTACGGCCGCCGATCCTTCTCGAAGAGCGGCGGATTGATTCCGATCCTATCGCGTAGAAATGCGAAGGAAACGACACTCGATTACGAGAAGAGTGCCTTCTACCGCCATGCACTTAGGTTCGCACAAGCCCGCGGACTGCATCTCGTCAATGTCGCCCGCACCCTCATGCGTGATCGTCTTCAATGGACCATTCGGCAGAGCCCGAGGCTTGCCGACCTCGGTGCTCGCTTCGTCACCATCGCCGAGAAGCTCGGTCTATCCGCAAGCACCAGAACCGCGGAAGCAATCCAGGAGGCAAAGCCTGTAGTTTCTGGCGTCACGACATTCGCGAGATCTCTCGAAGAGGCGGTGGAGGAAAAGGTCGCCGCCGACCCCGGTTTGAAGATCCAATGGGAGGATGTCTCGAAGCGTTTCCACCTCGTCTACGCGCAGCCGGACACCGCATTCAAGGCCGTCGATGTCGACGCCATGCTGAAGGACGATGCCACAGCGAAATTGACCATTGCCAGGATCGGCGCAGAACCGGAAAGGTTCGGCGCGTTGAAAGGCAAAACCGGCGTCTTCGCCAGCCGCACGGATAAGCAGGATCGAGAGCGTGCGCTTGCCAATGTTGCCGCACTGGCTCGAAATCTCGAACGCTATCTGCGCTCGCGCGCCGAGACGGAACGCCGCCATGAGATGGAAGAGAGCGCGGCTCGGCTCAAGGCATCAATCGCGATCCCTGCCCTGTCTGAAAATGCAAGGCAGATCCTTGAGGGTATCCGCGATGCAATCGAACGCAATGATCGTCCTGCGAGTGTTGAACTCGCCCTAGCCGACCGCCAGGTGAAAGCGGAGCTGGAAGCTTTCACCATGGCAGTCAACGCCCGTTTCGGCGAGCGCGCGTTCCTCGGGATCGCGGCCAAGGACGCGAACGGCCAAGTGTTTTCCAGTGTTACAGCGGGAATGAACCCGACACAGAAAGCCGAAGTCCACGAGGCGTGGATCTCCATGCGTACGGTCCAGAAACTCGCCGCGTCAGCGCGCACCACGGAGGCGCTGAAGCAGGCAGAAACCTTGCATCAGACACAAGCGAAGGGGCTTTATCCGAGATGACCGTTGGCATGTTCGTTACCACGCGTCGTCGACGCCGATCATGGCGGTTTGTCGCAGCAGCGATGACGGTGGCCGCCATCGGTGCCGCCGGCATCGTCGTGTTCGGGACGTTCGGCGGCCGCATCAATGTTACGCCAAGCGAACCGCTCGGCCTCTGGCGGATTGAGCCACTCGATCGACCGGTCATGCCGGGCGATCTCATCTTCATCTGTCCACCGGTCAACGGTGTCATGCGCAAGGCGCGTGCCAGAGGGTATCTCCGCTTCGGCCTGTGCCCAGGTGGACTCGCGCCTTTGATCAAGACGGTTGTTGCCGTGGGGGGACAGCGCGTCGACATCGGCGCCGATATCCGCGTTGATGGCGAGGCGTTGCCGCACTCGAGGCTTGCCGTGCGGGATGGCGCGGGCAGGAAACTACAGCCATTTGCCAGTGGCATCGTACCTGTCGGGCACGTCTTTCTTTTTTCGAGCTTCGCCGGTTCATACGATTCCCGATATTTCGGTCCGCTCCCGCTGTCGGGCATGCTTGGCCGTGCCCGAGAGGTGGTGACCTATGCGCCGTGAACACTGCCTTGTCGTGGGCCTCGTCGCTCTTTCCGTGGCTGCCGGTTGGGTTGGATGGAGCGGGAAAGCTCTGCTTCTGCCAGTGGCGTTCGCCTTTCCGGTTCTATGGTCACAAGCACCGACGCGGACAGGTGCCGCTCTCGTTTCCGCGGGCTATTTTCTCGCGGCGTCGCGCGGCCTGCCGCAAGGCGTCGCCAATTACTATGAGGTGGACCTCTGGTCAGGTCTTCTGCTTTGGTTGGCAGCCTCCTTTGCCTTTGTCGCTGTCCACACCGCGCTTTGGTCAGAACGGTCGGGAAAAGGCAGGGCCGTCCGCTATATCATAGCCGGCGTACTCATGGCGGCTCCGCCTTTTGGCATCACAGGATGGGCACACCCGATCACGGCCGCCGGCGTCGTTTTTCCGGGATGGGGATGGTTTGGATTTGCCACTGCTGCAGCCGGCCTTGCAGTCCTGACGACATGGCTCTGGCCGGCTGCAGCAATCGCCATATCTGGCTTTTGGCTTTGGTCCGCCGCTCTCTGGACGGACCCAGTCTCACCCGAGGGGTGGCGCGGCGTCGATCTCAAACTGGGTGCGGCTCTTGGCCGTGAGGGCAGTTTGCAATGGCACCGTGACCTGATTGCAACGGTTCGGGACGAGGCTCAGCAAGGCGTCCGTCTGATTGTCCTGCCGGAAAGCACGCTCGGCTTCTGGACGCCGACCGTCGAGCGTATCTGGACCGATGGCTTGAGTGGTCTCGAAGTCGGTGTGGTTGCCGGCGCAGCGCTGGCCGGGCGGGATGGCTATGACAGTGTCATGGTTCTGGTTACGTCGATGGGCAGCAGCGTGTTCTATCGTGCGCGCATGCCCGTACCCGGTTCAATGTGGCAGCCATGGCGCATTTTGCTCGGACAATCGGGCGGTGCGCGAGCGTATTTCCTTGCCAATCCGGTTGCGGAAATCGAAGGGCTGAGGATCGCGCCACTCATTTGCTACGAACAATTGCTCGTCTGGCCCTTCCTTCAGTCGATGACGCATGCTCCCGACGTGTTGGTGGCCATCGGCAATGGCTGGTGGACGCAAGCCACATCGATCGTCTCGGTCCAGCGCGCAAGCGCGGTCGCCTGGGCTCGGCTTTTCGGCAAGCCGGTCGTGATTTCGTTCAACACCTGATGGGTGCGCCTGATGATCGATGCCGCGCTGATCGAAGAATGCGCCGACCAATCCCTGAAGCCTGCCATCGTCGAGCGGTTTGTCGAGGCGGCCGGATCCTTGGATCCGCTATCCATCACGGTCAGATCGGGTGATCGGTTGATCCTCGTGCCGAAGGCAAGGACACGTGGCGAGGCAATGGAAATCATCCGCCGGCATGTCGTCAGTTCCGTTGTGCGTGTCGGGATCACGCAATATCCAGCCAGCTTCGTCTTCAAAGACACGACCGATCCGAGGCCGGATCTCCTCGATGCCTGTGACAACCTGCGCATGGGAACGACGATGTTTGCAAAAATCCTGCGGATCGTTGCGAAGTGGTATGGCAATTCCAACGAGAAGGATGTGTTGCCAGAGGTTTTCGAGGACGCCGTTCATGCTTGGAAGACAGGGGAATTCGAGGGCGCCAAGGTGTTTCGGACGCAGGGTGCGGATTCCTATGCTGAAACTGCCGTTGATGATGCCGTAGAAGGCACACCTGATGAGGCTCACGGGCTTCAAACTGACCCCGTTGAAACTGACAAAAACTCCGTCGGAGCCCCCTCAGGGCGTTCTGAGATCCGTATTGATCTTTCGAGGATCAACGGACCGGTGCGCTGAACACCTCACTCATCGCAGCTTGCTTGCCAATTGGCAAAATAGGATTATATTTATGCCAGAAAGTGAGGTGCGATATGCTGCTCCAACCGATTGTTGCCACGCCTGCTGCGACAAACAACGGTGTTATCACGGATGAGGAAGCCGGAGCGCTGGCACGCACGACCGTCAATCTGTTCAAGGCCTGGGAGCTTTCCGATGCCGAGGCGTGCACCCTGCTTGGCGGCCTTTCTGCGCGCACCTGGGCTCGATGGAAAGACGGTAACATCGGCAGAATCGACCGGGATCTGAGGATGAGGATGGCTCATCTGATGGGCATCCACAAAGGGCTACGCTATCTCTTCAACGAGCCGGCGCGCAGCTACGCTTGGATTCGCAAGCCCAACACCGCCTTTGCTGGCGAAGGTGCTCTTGCAATGATGTTGCGCGGCGAGATGTCCGATCTATCCGCAATGCGTGAATGGATCGATGCGGAGCGCGGTGCATGGTGAGTGGACTGGCCGTCCGCACCCTCGTTCAATGGCCGCAAACCTATCGCATCATCCGCTCGATCTATCCGCCGATCGATCTCTTTGAAGATATCGCCGACCCTCGCGACTGGGAAGCGCTCGTATCTGTAGAAGAAAAAACCAATCCACGCATTCGCCTCGAGGTCGGTGACCTTGGCAAGGTTCCGGCTGGTCGCCGCGTGGCCGGCCCGGGCGCAAGTCTGGTCATGGCGCCCTTCGTACATTGTTCCACGTTACGGCCTGGCCGCTTCACGGACGGTCGCTACGGGATCTACTATGCCGGCGATAGTGAAGACGTTGCTGTTGCCGAAACCATTCATCATCATGAAAGATTCATGCGAGCAACAAGCGAGGAACCCGGTTGGACGGCTGACTTCCGTGTTCTTATCGGCAGTATCGACCGCGAGCTTGATGATGTGAGCGCGGTGCCGGATGCCCTGCATCCAGACGACTACACAGCGTCGCAGTTGGAGGGGCATGCCCTGCGCGCCGCAGGAAGCGACGGCGTCTTGTGGAACAGCGTTCGGATGCCGGGTGGACTATGCATCGGCATCTTCTGGCCGGACGTAATCCCGGTTCCGATGCAAGGCCGTCACTATAGCTATCACTGGGATGGCTCACGGGTCGACTTCGTGAAAAAGCATGACACCGGAGAGGTGTTGCAAGTCACCTGAGATATCGTGATCGCGGGGAGACAACGGGTGTTGCATCTTGCATTTGAAGGCAATCTCCAAGTCGCGACATTTGTCGAGCCTCTGTGGGTGGCTCCCAGCCTTGCCTACAGATCGCAGTCCGGCAGGGGCCCAGCTTGTTCCGTTGTAGCCGAACTCCTTGTTCGATGACGCGAACCATTGATTGCGACAGGACAATAATCCTAGCCGAACGATATTAGACCCACGGACTCCAACCCAGCACCATTCGCCGTGAAAGACACACGAATGGGAGAAAAATCGTGGGAACAAAGCGATGCTTCGCATTGATCTTTTCCGTTACCTTTGCCGGGCAATCCGGACTGGCCGGCGCCGAAACGCTGGTCCTCAACAGCTACGGCGGGCCATATGAGGCCATTATCCACGAAAGGATCATCAAGCCGTTCGAGGACCGTTACGGGATAGACGTCGTCTATGACGCCGTCGGTTCTGCGCAGCAGGACTACGCCAAGATCAAGGCGACCAGAGGTCGTCCGGGCTTTGATGTCGCGGTGATGACCGCGTCGCAGTCGCTTCAGGGCTGCAAGGATGGGCTTCTGGAGAAGCTTGACGCGGCTCTGGTTCCCAATCTCGGCAAGCTTGCACCCAGCCTTTCGCAATCGGCAGGCCCCTGTGGCGCCGTCCATGAAGTCCAGTACCTTTCGCTGCTCTATCGCACAGACACTCTGAAGGCCGCGCCGGACTCCTGGTCCGCCCTCCTCGATCCGGCACTTGATGGAAAGATCATCCTTCCGACCTTTCAAAACATCATGGCGGTCTATCTGCTTGAAATGATGTCGGTGAGCAATGGCGGTGACCTCCTCGATAATATCGAGCCGGGCTTTGCCGCCATGCAACGCGTCTCGGCGCACGCGATCGGGTTCGAGCAATCCTCGGCGATCCTTGAGAGCTACATGCGAGAAGGCACGGTCTGGGTCATGCCGTTCTGGAACGGACGTGCGCAACTGATGGTCGATGAAGGCGTTCCTGTCGACTACGTCAGGCCGAAGGAAGGCACGATCCCGCTGATCGCCACGCTCAATGTGCCGGTCGGCGCCGAGAATAAACCCGCGGCGATGAAATTCATCGACTTCTTCCTGGAGAAGACGAGTCAGGAGGCCTGGGTCGCCGGCTACAAGGTCGGAAGTGCGCGCGGTGACATCGACGTGCCGGAGGCGTTGCGCAGCCGTCAGATTACCACTGAGGCCGACCTCGAGACGCTGCACCTTCCCGACCTGGCGCGCTTGACGTCCAAACTGCCCGAATGGGCCGAGCGCTGGGAACGCGATATCGTTCCGCAGGCACGATGAGAGGGCCGATGAACACGCTTGCCATCGAACTGCCCGCAACCGCGCGGCGCCGACGCATCTGGTCGCCCTTCGCCTATCTTGCTCTCTCCCCATCCTTCCTCGGTCTTTTGATCTTCTTCGCCTTGCCGATGGGAATGATGATCGGCATGAGCTTTGCGAGTGCAGAGACGCTCGCGCCAACGCTCGACAACTACGCCAGGTTCTTCACTGACGGTCTGTCGATCGTTGGTTTCTGTCGAACGGCAATCATGTCTGCCTTGGTTGCCGTCTCGGTGACGGTTCTCGGCTATCCGGTCGCCTATTTTCTAGGGCGCTCGAAAACGCGCTGGCGTGCGCTCGTCTTCGGGCTGGCTCTTGCGCCGGAACTGGCAGGCGTTGTGCTAAGGACCTACGGATGGCTCATCATCCTGGAGGATCGCGGGTTCATCAATGACACCCTGATCCATCTCGGCATCATCGCTTCGCCTCTCCCCTTGTCAAAGAACCTGTTCGCCGTCGTCGTCGGTCTGACGCATGTTGTGTTGCCCTTCGGGATCCTGTCGCTCATGACCAGTATCCAGGGCATTGATCCGAACCTCGAACGCGCAGCGCAGATGCTGGGGGCCTCAAGGCTTGCCGTCGTCAGGCATATCATCCTTCCGCTTTCGGTGCCGGGCATCGTCAGTTCGTTGCTGATTTCGTTCACGATGGCAGCCAGCGCTTACGCCACACCCGCCTTGCTCGGGGGCGCCGGCTTCAAGGTACTGGCTACGATGATCTATGAGCAAGTGCTCTTCTACATCAACTGGCCCTTCGCCGCGGTCATGGCCATCGCGCTTCTCGTGATGATGCTCGCCATCTCGTTCGTCGGCGTGCGTTACGAGAGCCGGCTGCGTGCCCAGAGCGGCAACCTCAAGGGAGATGTGTCGTGAACAGGCTGCTTTCGCTTTTATTCTGGCTTGCCTTCATTTCAGTCCTCGTCTTCATCACAATGCCGATTGTCGTCGTCGTTGCAGCGTCGTTGAGCCCGACATCTGGCGTCACGTTCCAACCGTGGGAATGGACGACCAGATGGTACGGCGATCTGTTCGCCGATCGCTGGCTTGGACCGTTCCTCACCAGTGTCAAGATCGCCGTGATTGTCGCGACCGTCAGTGGCGTTCTCGGGCTGCTGGCAGCCTATGCCGTGGTCTACGAACGCATACCGGGCAGCGATGTGTTGATGTCCTATCTGCTGTCGCCGCTTTCGGTGCCACAGATTGTCAAGGGCGTGGCCATCGTTCTCTTTCTGTCGATGATCGGGTTCCAGGGGTTTCTCGGAACGCCGGCCCTGATCGCCGCACATGTCGTGTTGGCTCTTCCGTTCGTCACGCGAATGGTCGCGACCTCACTTGCCAATTTCGATGGCAATCTCGATCGGGCCGCGCAGATCCTCGGCGCAAGCAAGGGCCAGCGTATCAGGCACGTGCTGTTGCCGATGATCAAACCGGGCGTGCTTTCGGGCGTTACCTTCGCCTTCATCATCTCGTTCAACAACATCCCGCTTTCGGTTTTCCTCGTGCGGCCTGGCGACACGACACTTCCGATCACGGTGATCAACTATCTCGAATACAGCCTCGACCCGGTCATGGCGGCCGTCAACGTCGCCTCCATGATCTTCATCCTCGCGGTCATCTTTCTCTTCGAAAAGATCGGCGGGTTCTCGGCGCAGCTCCACGGTGGAAGCAAATGAACAATCTCGATATCGAACTCGTATCCGTCAGCAAATCCTTTGCGAACATGCCCGTCGTCAAGGACATCAATCTCGCTATCCCGCAGGGAGAGTTTGTCAGCATTCTTGGGCCGTCGGGCTGCGGCAAGACAACGACGCTGAACATGATCGCGGGGTTCAGCGCGCCAACGCGCGGCGAGATCCGCATTCGCGGGAAGAGCCAGATCCGCGTCCCGCCGGAAAGGCGCAACATCGGGCTGGTTTTCCAGAACTATGCCTTGTTCCCGCATATGACGGTTGCCGAGAATGTTGCCTTCGGCCTCAAGATGAAGGGGACGGCGCGCGAGGAAATCACGACCGCAGTGGCCGGTGCTCTGCGAAGCGTGCATCTCGAAGGGTTCGGCGGCCGTTATCCAAGGGAGCTGTCCGGTGGACAGCAGCAGCGGGTGGCACTCGCCAGGGCGATCGCGCCGCGCCCGTCCGTGCTGCTCCTCGATGAGCCTCTTTCCAACCTCGATCTGAAGCTGCGCGAGGCGATGCGGGTGGAACTGAAGGAGATACACGAGCAGCTCGGGATGACCTTCGTCTACGTGACGCACGACCAGGAGGAGGCAATGGCGATGTCGGATCGGATCGTCGTCATGTGGCAGGGCGTCGTCGCCCAAGAGGGCAAGCCCGCCACGATCTACCGGGACCCGAGCACCCGTTTTGTTGCCGATTTCATCGGTAAGTCCAACATCCTTCCGGTCGCAGGCGTGACGCAGTGTAGCGGCTTTGTCGAGCTGGCGATCGACGATGGTGGTCCGGTACTCAAAGCCAGGTCCTGTGAGCGGACCGGAGATGTTCGTTATTGCTCCATCCGCCCCGAAAGCATCTCGATCCTTGAGGGAATATCGCCCGTGGCCGACGGCTTGAACCGAGTCCATGGTGTCGTGCGCAGGATCGTCAACCTCGGCGGCAGCTACGAGATCCTGGTCGAAGCCGGCGAAAACATAAGGCTGGCAGTTCTCGTCCGGTCCTCACGCTCCGGCGCTCCACCGGAGATCGGGCAAAGCATCCTGCTCGGCATCGACCCCGGCGATATCCAGCCGCTTGCCGATTGAAAGCACTGATAGGCCGCCCCAATAGATGCAAACGGATGGATATTGGAAACACCTTGGCGGCCCGCCCTACGATTGCTTCGACCTCATGGATAGGTCGACCAAGGAGATTGAAAATGCTGATGAAAAACAAACTTCGCGCCGTGCAGCACGACAGCAATGTGTGCGCGGATATCGAGGGCTTCGACTTCGACGACTATAGCGCAGACGACATCGCGCAGGTGCGATCCTACTGGTTGCAGTACGGCGTCCTGCGCTTCAAGGGCATCACGATGACGGATGAACAACAGGTCGCGTTTTCCCGGCACTTCGGCGAGTTCGTTATCCATCCCAAGCAGCTCCAGGAGGGCGGACATCCCACCCACAAGGAGATCCTTGTCATCAGCAATGCGATGACGGACGGAAAACCGAGCGGGGCCATGGGCAACAGTGAGGCAACCTGGCATACCGACACCTGGTTCTACGAGCGCCCGCCGGCCGGCGCGATCCTGCGTGCGGTGGCAGTGCCGCCGTCTGGCGGCGATACCTACTTCCTGTCTACCTATCTTGCTTACGATACCCTGCCTGACGCCTTGAAGAAGTCGGTCGATGGCCGGCAGATTTTCTTCCAGAACGTCTACGACAAGACCGGCAAGCTGCGGCTCGGCAAGTCCGTGCCCTCCAGCCGTGATTTCCGGGAATGGAGTGGTATCGTCCATCCCCTGGTCCGCGCCCATGGCGAGACTGGTCGCAAATCGCTTTATCTCGGCGGAACGGCTGAAGGTGCGTGGATCGTCGGCATGCCTCTGGATGAAAGCGAGGCGCTTCTCGCCGAACTCTGGGATCACACGACCAATTCGAAGCAGGTCTTCGTCCAGCAGTGGAACGTCGGCGACATCATGATGTGGGATAATCGTTGCACGATGCATCGCCGGGATGGCTTCGACCCCGCGACGATCCGCATCATGCATCGCACCACCACCTCCGGTGAGCGGCCGGTCTGAACCGGTTCAAGCCACTTCCTGAGAAAAAGGCAGCCATCATGCAGGACTATCGGGTGAACGCTCGCAGCCCTTCCCTTCCGCTCGACCTTATCGATCTTCTGGGTTTGGTCGAGACCGCTACCATCGGGCATATCGAGCATTTGGGATTTGTCGGCGACAATGTTCGCCCGGTCGTACCTGCACGAGCGGCGGGATCGGCTGTGACCGTCGCGGCTCCGGGCCGCGACGGTACGGTCATCTATCGGGCCGTGGATCTATTGATGCCGGGAGACTTCCTCGTCATTGCGCGTGTGGATCGAGACGACATCGCCTGTGTGGGCGGTGGAGTTGCGACGGCAGTCAAGGCAAAGGGCGGGCGCGGAATTGTCATCGACGGGCCATGCACCGACGCAGACGAGATCGCAGCTGTCGGGCTTCCTGTCTGGTGCCGCGGGGTCTCCGCCAAGACGACAAACCGGGCCTTCCAGGTCGGTGGATCGATCAATGTCCCGATCGCCTGTGGCGGAGCAGCGGTACTGCCCGGTTATGCGGTGCTTGCGGACAACGAAGGCGTCTTCGTTGCTGATGTCGAGCGAATGCGGCAACTCGCTGAAGCCGCGATCATTCGCCAAGAGCGTTCGTCACGCGCGCGATCCCATCTGGCTTCCGGCCAGTCCATCTTCAATTTCAACCCGGAGGCAAACCCTTGAAAATCTCGCTCATCCAGATGAACTCGCAGCCCGACCGCGCGCAAAATCTTGAAGAAGCCGAGCGGTTGATGCTTCAGGCGACGGCTCTCGATCGGCCCGACCTCATTGTCCTTCCCGAGCACTTCGACTGGACCGGAGGGACGGTGCAGGACAAGAAAAATGCCGCAGACCAGGTGCCCCACGGACTGGCCTATCGGATGGTCCAGCGCTTTGCCGCCCAGCACGGCGTTTGGGTTCATGCGGGTAGTCTTCTCGAGGCGGTCGTCGGTCGCGAGCGCATCTTCAACACGACCGTCGTCTTCGACGATCACGGTCGCGAGGTGGGCGCATACCGCAAGATCCACCTTTTTGACATCACAGCGCCAGACGGCAAACGTTATGCCGAATCCGAAACGGTTGCGCCGGGCCGGGAACTGCTCATCTACCAGATGGGTGGCTTTAGGATAGCATGCTGCATCTGTTACGATCTTCGTTTTTCGCGTTTGTTCGACCGCCTGGCGAGCGAACGTGTAGATGTCTTTATCCTGCCTGCCGCCTTCACCCGGCAGACCGGCGCGGATCATTGGGAGGTTCTTTGCCGTGCACGCGCGATTGAGTTTCAGGCCTATGTCGTCGCCTGCGGTCAGTGCGGGTCCTATCCAATGCCGAGTGGCGAGGTCCGCCAAACCCACGGTCATTCCCTTGTTTGTGACCCTTGGGGGAAAGTGGTCGCCGAGATGGACGACGGTGTAGGAGTGCTGACAGTCACCCTCGAGAAAGAACCGCTGGATACGGTCCGCCGCTTGATCCCGATGACCGATCATCGCGTCGCCCTTCAGCGTAGCAAAGTTCGGGTCGCCGGGTCGGTCGCTGACTAAGACGACGAGGCGTCATCATCCTTCTCGAATCTCACAAGGTCGATATGGCTCACGCCAAGAACCTGAGCGAGTTCGTAGAGGCTGACGATGGTGGGATTGCGCTTGCCGCGTTCAAGGTCGCTCACATATTGCTGGCTGAAGCCAGAGCGGGCAGCGACCTGCTCCTGCGTCAGTCCCTTTTCCCGACGCAGGCGCGCAAAGTTCCGGCCGACCAGCACTCGCATATCCATGCGTCAGTGATGGCAGTCGGTTCACAGCGAATTTATCTACTATAGTATGTAAACGCTGAGTGGACGTTTCGTCCGTTCGATGCCGCGGGTTGATGAAACGGTGAAGCGAAATCCTCGTAAAGCGGATGAAGTCGACGCCCATGTCGGTCTTATGATCCGAATGCAACGTCGTGCGCTCGGCTTGAGCCAGATCGAATTTGCTGCCCGCGTTCAGATCAGCACCACGCAGCTGCGCAAGCACGAAAATGGGATGGCGCGGGTTGGTGCTGGCCGGCTGCAGGCCATTGCAGGTGTACTTGGCGTACCCGTATCGTTCCTTTTCGAAGGTGCAGGCGGGAGGTTTGCAACACCGTGCTGCTTCGATGAAGAGCTGGCATTCTTCCTGGCGTCCGCTGAAGGGCGGGAGCTGAACGACGCTTTCGAGCAGATTGCCAGCCGTCGGCTTCGCCGGGAGGTCGTTGCGCTCGTCATCTCGATTGCCACTCTTCGCACGCAGCAAGGCTAAACACTTTCAATCACTGCGCAGGGTCGTCGCATCTCAGTCGGTAATGAAACTGTCACTCGCATGCTCGATCGTTCATTTTCAAAACCGAATATTGCTCAACTGTTCACCCCCATTGGGCGGCCGACGTGCCTAAAGTTGCACCCGATGCAGCAGCACGGGAGGCGATAGTGGACAACGATGAGCGAAGGATCGAGTTCGTAAGCGCGAACGAACTACGAGCACTCGGAGCCGAATTGACCGTAGGCGAAGTGCATGCGGCGGTGGAACAGGCTTGGGAAGGCTTGAGGAGTGGTGCTGCAACGGGCGGCAAGGCGGTTCTGTCCCTGCCCGAAGACGAGTTCTGGCGCCAGCCGGACTTCGCGCCTTTTCGCGACGGATTTGCCGATCAGCGGCTGGGGTGGAAGCTTTCGGCGCTCTATTGCGTCAATGCGCGATATGGGGCTGTGAAGATCATCGGGGCCAATGCGTTCAATCGGCGCCTTGGTTATCCTCGCTCGACCTCGACCATCGTTCTAATGGACAAGTATACCCTACGGCCATTGAGCGTCTTGGACGGCACAAACCTTTCGGCGATGCGAACCGGGACCTATGCCTCGCGTTTCGTAGACGGCTTTAGAGCCCGGTACAGTCGGGTGGCACTCTTCCTGTTCGGAACGGGTCCCGTTGCGAGAAGCGTCATCGAGTGTCTGTCTTATAGCAGCGCTGATCTTGTCGCAGACATCTTTGTGCGCAGCAGGACGTTGGACGGTGCGCAGAGATTCGTCTCGGAGATGGCCGGTCGCAGCGCAATCCCGCTTCAGGCGGTTGCCGATAACCGTCGGCTTGCGGAGTGTTCGATCGTCGTGACAGCGTCGAACGCCCGTCAACCGGTGTTCGAGGACGCGGAAGTGGCGCCCGACGCGGCCGGCCTTCATCTTGGTGGCGATGAGGTACCCGAAGCCTATCTCAGGCGTGTTCTCAGAACAGGCGTGGTCGGTTGCGACGACACCAAAACCGTCTCTCGTCGCAACTCGCAAAGTCTTGCCTTGTTTTTCTCGCGCAGCGGCCTTTCGCTCGAAACCGTTGGGCCACTTCTCGGTATCCGCGAGCTCTCGTCTTCACACGAGTGGGAGGCCGCCGAACAAGGGCCAGTTAGTCTCACCTGTGTTGGGCTGCCGGCGCTCGACCTCTACGTCGCGGCCGCTTGTTACGAGAAGTTCTGTGCCGCGCGCAGGCAACGGGTCGAATTGCGCTAAGCCGCTCAAGCCCAAGCACCATCTCTCCCACTATGGAGCGATCAATGGCCTATCTGACGCGGGACTTGGCCGAGCACATCCATTGCTCGCTGAGAGACGGTTTACCGGCCGATGTGAACGAAGTGGCGATGAAATGCCTGCTGGACCTCATCGGCGCGGCGATTGCGGGCTACGATATGCCTGGCCCGAAAGCCGCCCGGTCGATCGCAGGTACGCTCTTTGGAACCGGCGCCGTGCCGGTATGGCTCTCTGGTACCACTGTCGCCCCTCTTGCCGCACTTCATTGCAACGCGGCTGCCGCCAGTGCCCTTGACCTTGACGACGGAAGCCGCGCCGCTCGTGGGCATCCCGGTGCCGCAGTCATTCCGACGGCGTTCGCTGCGTTGCCGCAAGCGGACCGTTCGGCGAGCGAGTTGATCGCTGCGGTCGCGCTCGGCTACGACGTCGGCATCAGGATCGCTTCGGCGCAAAATCCAGAAGGAATAAAAACACGGCAGACCGGTCGTTGGGCAGCCTTTGCGGCAGCTGCGACTGCCGGACGCCTGTTGAAATCACCGCCACATGTCATTGCGCAAGCGCTTTCCATTGCCGGCGTTCTGGCACCCAATCAACAGGCCAATGGCAGTTCGGGCTACTCCCTGCTCACCGGCAATGACGTCAAGGAGGGCATTGCCTGGAGTGCGGCAACGGGGCTCGCCGCCATTTCACTCGCCATCAATGGTCACACGGGTCCTGAGGATATCCTCGATCATCCCGGCTATTATGACGCTTCACGTATCCGGCTGGGGCTCGGGCAGAGGTTTGAAATCATCGATACCTATTTCAAGCCCTATGCCTGCTGCCGCTACATTCATCCGGCCTTGGACGCCTTTTTCGAAGTGATGGGCGAGCGGCGCATTGATGCCGCACATATCCGTCGCATCGAGGTGGAGACTTTCGCCTGGGCGCTGAAACTGGGCAATCAGCTTGAACCGGACAATCTCGTGGCGCTTCAATACAGCCTACCCTACTGTCTGGCCGTCGCAGCACTTGAGGGCAAAGACGCGCTTGCGCCTGTCGGCAACACTCTCATTGGGCGGCCGGACCTGTCGCGTCTTGCCGGACGCGTATCGTTGAAAGTCCACCCGGACATCGACGGACTTTTTCCGGCGCAGACCCTGGCCCGGGTCGTCGTCGAGACGCCGACGGCCACCTATGCCTCGAACATCAATGCGCCCTTCGGCGATCCCAAGCGGCCGATGAGGTGGAGCGATATCGAAGGGAAGTTCAATCGCGTAACCCGCGATCGCCTTTCGAGAGAGCGGCAAAAAGCTTTCATCGACGGCGTTCTCAATCTGGCAAGTGGCGATCTGGATGGATTGATGCTCGCCTTGCGCTGAGGTCCCGAATGAAAACCACCGCCGGCTTACCGATCATATGATCGCTCCATTGTAGACGGCGAATTTGCCGGCGATAAGCACGTGGCGAACCCGGCTCAGATTGTGGCTGTCGCAAATCGTGAGATCCGCCCGCTTGCCGCACGCGATAAGCCCTCGATCGCCGGCCAGTTCCGGGAAGACGCGGGCGACGTTTCCGGTTGCGAGCGCGACCGCCTTCGGTGCCGATAGCTGTTTCTTTCTGATCATGCGGTGGATTGCGGACAGTATGCTATCCCAGTCGCCGCCAGCGAAGTCGGTAGAGAGCGTATCAACGAGGCCACCCTCGACAAGGGCATCAAGGTTTTCCGGGTTGTTTCTCCATCGTGTCGAAATGCAGTCAAGCGTGGAGACATCGATCGTAGCCCCTCGCTCACGCAGTCTTGTGGCCGTGTCGATCGCCTCCTCAGGAGTGAACATCGGATGGTTCGAGTGTCCGGCGACGATACGCGCTTGGGGGTAGATTTCCGCAAGTCTGACGAGAAGGTCGGCTGTCGGCGCCGCGTTGTGGAAGATCGCCGGCAGGCGTAACCGCGCCGAATGCGCGGCGATCTCCTCCAGCCCCTTCAACGAAACCGCAACCGGCGGCATGACAGTCTGCGTCACCAACTCTCGAAGAGCCTTGAGGCTGATTTGGCCATCAATTGCCAGTTTTCTCATGAGCGTCGCGAGCCCAGCATCGTCAAGGGCGTCGTGGCCATTGAGGTGGCGGCCGAGGACCGCCTCCTTCAATGCACGGGTGTCGCCGGGCATCATGCGAAGACCTGTCGCAGCCTCGATTGCAGCCGGCAGGAAGCGATAGTCTTGAGCACCGCCGCCCAATGTCTGGCCGCCGCCGGCCTCGCCGAGCGCCTTTGCGCCGCGTTCGATCATGGCATCGATGGTCGCCTGCCTGTGCCGCTCGCTCAATCCCTTGCCGTCGACGATCATGGCGGCCGCCAGATTGCTCGCAGAATGGGCCGTTGTCACATGCACCTCCAGCGCATGCGGCTTGCCATCATCAGCCTCAATTTCATCGGGAAGGGCGAGACCACAGACGTTGAGCAGCGTCGTCGTTCCGCATAACAGATGTCGGTTCCTGAAATACTCGATATCGGTGGTTGCGATTGGTGCCGATCCGCTCGGCATCGATGGACCGGCAACGCAGCCGTGTGCATGGGCGTTGATAATGCCGGGGACAATAGTGCAGCCTTTCGCATCGATGATCTGCTCGCCGCCGGCCATGTCAGGGTCTTGCTCGCCGACCTGAACTATCTGGCCACGCCGGATCCGCACGAAGCCCCGCTCAGCGAAGCTATGTCCATCGCCGGTTATGAGGCTTGCGTTCGCAATGAGAAGTGCACTTTCCTGTTCCATCCTGTCCGCCTCGACCGAAAACGTTTGCGTTTGCCGAAACCATCAATTTTGCTCAAGCGCGTAGCCGATGCCGCGAACGGTGCGGATCAGGTTTAGCCCTGTTGCCATGAGCAGTGCCCGCCGCAATCGCGCTACATGAACGTTGACCGTGCGCGGATCGACGAAAACCCCTTTTGGCCAGGCGCTCGCAATCAGGTCCTGCCTGGTCACGACAGCGGTCGGGGTCCGCAGAAACCGGTGCAACATTTCGAATTCCGTCGCGGCGAGGCGGATCGGGATACCGGCATGAAGAACCCGGCGTGTCGTCAGATCCAGTTCCACGTTGCCATAGTTCAGTTTCGTGCCCCGCTCGGAGCTGCTCCCGGTCTCCTCTGGAGCAACGTAGCGGGTGATGGCTCTCACATATGTGTCTGGATCGACGGGTCTGATGAAAGCTTCGTCGATTCCGGCATTGAGGAAGTCGGCGTAACGGCCGGCGCCTGACGGCTTCAGCAACGCAACGATCTTGACGTGCCGCGTGGCTTCGTCGCGTTTAAGATCTTCGCACAGCTCGAGCGCCGCCTCGAGCTGGCCATCGAGCAGGACTGCGTCGGCCAAATCGTCCCGGACCATGCGAAGCGTTTCTTCCCGACTGGTTGCCAGGTGTGCGCTGAATCCGCTCGCCCGTAGGATATGGCGAACCGGCAGGCTGAATTCCGCATCGCGGGAACTGATCATAACGAGGCGTTTCATGGCGCCTCCAGCTAGACCGAATGAGGGTGGCCGGGGTTCCTTCTTTCATTGATGTGCATGGTTGCACACCGAGGTTTTGGCTGCAAACCATAGAATGTGAAGATTTGTATCTGCATCTCCTGGTGGAGCTGCTTGCGACTGCTTCCATAAGGCTCGGATATCAATGTCCTTGAAGGCGAATTGGAAGGCCCGAAGGCGCTGGAGCAGAGTGTCTTATCGCTGCCACCGACGAGGAACGACATGACAGCAGACGATCGGATCACAGTTCAGCAGACTCGGCTTGACGCCCGAAGGGAGGCCGCCGGCCCTACCGAAAGGGCTGGCGACCAGCCTTCCTCAGCGGAGCGGTCGCGTCTGTGCCTTGACTGTTTGGCGTGCAAGCGCCGCCTTCGTGGAGATTGCACCGGCCGCGAGTAGCGCGACGGCCTTGCTCCGGGCTCGTTGACGGCGAGATCCAGCGCTGCACATAGGTCGCCGGCATCTTTCCCAACGATGAAGCGATCAGCCGTCGGAGCGTGCCGCTCGCGTGTCAGTACCGATCCCTC
Organism: Ensifer sp. 1H6; assembly: GCF_001976035.1. NCBI lineage: Bacteria > Pseudomonadati > Pseudomonadota > Alphaproteobacteria > Hyphomicrobiales > Rhizobiaceae > Ensifer > Ensifer sp. 1H6. The sequence continues at coordinate 174,299 of NZ_MOAI01000013.1, forward strand.
GATACGATGGCGCCAATGGCCGACGCCCCGCAAATCAGTCCGCTCGCCGTGGCCCGCTGACATCATCGCCGGCCTGAGCCGAGAAGCGTGACAATCAGTCTATTGAGGAACCTGTTCGTGGGACTACTTTGCTATGAAAGCAGTCTCGCAAGCGACGTTTTCGTTGGATGGATCCCATCCCGCCCGGGTCCATGTCCTGGTGAAGCCCATACCGCTAACCCCTCATTTGTGCACCTTGTCTGCCGGAGCCCTCTTCGGCTATGCCCGCTGTGGTTGTGTATTTTCTGGTTTCGGGCGATCGTTTGCTCCCGAAGCCAAATTTCCCAAACGCAGGAGCGAGGTTGCGCATTTGCCATCAGGCGACAACGTCCCACCCCGATTGGCACGCATACTCCTCGCCTCGTGTATCGAAGGCGGGCGTCGACTCGGCGGGCCGGTCGGCTGGTATGGCATTGAGGTGACGACCGTTCGAAGCGTCGGCCCTGTCACGGAGATGCTGAAAAGCGGTGCGTTCGACTTGCTCGTCATCGACGCCGTCTTCGGAAGTGAGCCCTTGCTACAGCTCTGCCGTCAGGTTCGCGCCTTTAGCACCCTCCCAATCCTGGTCCTGAGCAAGGAGCATGACGATATCATTACACGCGCTCTGGAAGCCGGTGCCGATGACGGTGTCGCAGCTTGGGTGGGGCATAGGGAGATCACAGCGCGCATTCACAGCCTTCTGCGCCGCGCGTCCTATGGAAGCAGAACCAGGTTGCATCAAAGGGTACTCGTCTTCGATGGCTGGCGGCTTGATCCACTACGTCGCAGTCTAGTCGACCCGAATGGTGTCTTCGTTACGCTTTCAGCGGTGGAATTCGATATCCTGCTCGCATTGTGCAGACGGCCGGGAGAGGTGATATCTCGCAAGGACCTGTTGGTCGCGACCCACGCAGGGCAGGCCCGACCGGTGGAGCGTTGCGTCGATGTGCACATCAGCCGAATTCGCAAAAAGATCGAGGTTGATCCTCGCCATCCAATATTCCTGAAAACCGTGCGTCTCGGCGGATACTTGTTTGCAGCCATCGTCGAGTTTGCGTGATCCCACCTAATCGGCAAAGTGCGGGAGGCCGGGAAAATGGCTCCGATTTGTTAAGTTTTGTTGCGAAATGCGTCCAGAGGTTGAAGCGCTGTCAAGCTCCAGTTAAACCAGCGCCATGGTTGCGGTGCATGCCCGCGGCCCGAAATTCGGCTCACGGCGCATCTCGGCACGACGCAAGGTCGTTGCCGTTAGGCTGCCCCTACGAACGGAGTTTTGTTGCATGCGGGATCGACGATTATTCATCCGATTGAGCGAGGCAACTGCTGCAGCTCGCTGCCCTAAGTCGCTAAAGCAGTCGCTTGGCAGGTTTGCGAGAAACAACGGGTTCGATGGCTTCGCCTATCTCTCTCTGCACCCCATATTTGCGGTGACAGACTATCCGGCCGAATGGCAAAGACATTATTTCGAACGATCCTACATGCGTCTTGACCCGGTGGTCACCGGAGCCCGGCGTGTGAACGAGGCGTTTCCCTGGTCGGTTGATCAACAAAGGCGAGGAGCGTGTTCGGATCTGAGGCGCTTTTATACCGAGGCTGCCGATTTTGGCATCCAATCGGGCGTGACTATCCCCGTGCGAGCGGGCCCCAACCGATTTTCGATCGTCACTCTCTGCACGGCCTCAAGCAAAGCGTTGCTTTCGGACATTGAATTGAACGCGGTCGAGGGGGCTTGGGCCGGGGCTCTCGTGCACGCCAAATTCAGCGAGGTGCCGGACGAGATCGTCACGCGCGCCGAGATCGATCTGAGCTGGCAAGAGCGCCTCTGTCTACGTTGGTCGGCCGAGGGAAAGACCATGCTGGAAATCGCGATGCTGGAAGGCATTGCGAAGACCACCGTTCGCTTCTACATCGATAGGGCCAAGAAAAAACTGGGTGTCATGACGCTGCCGCAGGCGACAGCCAAGGCGACCGACCTGAAACTGATTTGAGGAGATCTCCCCGGGCCAATCCTTGATCCCCGAGATGACCGCTAGCGGTCAGTGACCTTTATTTCCGGTCGGTCCTGATATGGCCCGGGAAAGACGATGTCTTGATCGACAAGGACGTTGAATTGGTACCCTGGCCGGATCCTGAGTGTGGGTTGGACATCAAGATTCTTGCCGACGGTTCGCTCGGCGAGCCGGCCGAAGGTTTCAGCAAAGCTTCGACGCGCCGCATCCGATGCGCGATTACGATCGTCACGTCCTGAACTGTCGGGAAGCGACATATCCATTCCCGCTCCGATGATGGCAACCAGCGCCGCGGACGCGAACGTTCGCAAATAATGGCGATCGACCCGGTCAGCGTAGCCGCCATAGCCTTCAGCATCGGTTCCTGCCATTCCGCCGATTTGCAAGGTGGAACCGTTGGGAAAGATCACATCCGTCCAGATAACCAACAGCCGTGATTGTCCGAACGAAACGTCTGAACTGTAGCGGCCGAACAGTTTGGCCCCTTGCGGAATGAGAAGGCGGTGGCCTGTCGCACTATCGTAGACATTCCGGCTCACCTGCGCGCTGATACGGCCGGGAAGATCTGAATTGATCCCGCTGATGAGTGTCGCCGGGATCACGGATCCCCGCTTCAGCTCGAAGTTCGAAAGTGGCGGCACGACCTGGTTGGGGAGGTAGCCGAGATCCTTGATGTCCTGATTGAAGAAATCCTTCTTGAGATCCTGGAGATTGGCACCGCCTTCCCGCGCGGCAAGCCCGGCGCGCAAAGCCTCGGCGTAAAGTTCACCGGTTGCGCGCACCCGTGCGCTATTCGGTGTTTCCGATGATGGGGACAGCTGGTTGGTCGCGCCGACCTTTGTGACATCGACCAGAAGCGGGGAATCATATGCGGCGCCTTGCGCCTGCAGCCGCGCCATTTCCTGGCGGTGCCTCTCGCGCAATGACTGCTCCTTGCGTTCGCGCTCGAGACGGGCCAGCCATTCTGTTTCCGGCTCGATCCGCACAACGTCACGCGAGATCTCCTGCTCTGGTTCAGAATGGGCTTGCGTGGCGGGGGAGCTGGCAACGAGCGGCGTCGGTTTGAAGGTCTCGGCCTGCGCCGGCTCACTGATGATGCCGTCAGTCACCCCTTTCTTGAGTTGCTCGGCAAAATTCGATGCCGGCGTGCTCGATGCAGCCTCGGGACCTGACGCTCCCGCGAAATAAAGTCCCCTAGAAGACAATCCATAGATGATGACGGCGAGGAAAATGAGAACAAGGGTGATGACAGCGAAGATCGGCAGCCGATTGAGCCTTTGCATTGTGTGCGGATCTGCGTGCTGGGACGGGCGACCCAACTGAAGCGATTGAACCACGATGTCCTCCTTCAGTTGCGTGTGATGACTGACAATGGAGTGACCGGCATGGCTCCATCGAGGCTGGCGTTATAGCCACGTGTTCGACAGTGCCGACGGCGAGCCGTGCCAATATCTGTCCCTCGAATTCGTCGATGCCGTAGGTCACATCAAGGGCGCGCTTGCCGGCCGGCACTGCCGGTTCGGCGCTGATCACATAACCCGCCGAGCGAAGGGCGGACTGCCAGGCGACGCCATGGGGAGATTGATCTTCGTCCAGGCGAAGAGGTGCGGAGCCTGGAGCGACCTGTTCCGCTAGCCGGCTCACAATATCACCCGAGATCGCCGCCACTGCCGGTTCCGACAGCGAGCTGCTGCTTGGGCCATGCGTCGTCAGGGTTTCGGTGTCTGTCTGACAACTGGACAGCAGGAAGGTTGCAGCGACGGCAAGCGCCAAAGATGCCGGTTTCATGGTTTGCCTCCCCTGCGAATGCTGACCTTCTGGCGATGCCAGCCAACGCCGGATATCAGGACGGCGCGCTCGACAAGGTAATCGACAACCATCATGTTCTTCTTCATCCGGTAGTTGACGATCCGGTTCTTACCGCCCGAAACTACGAAGAGGACGGGCGCGTCCTCGCCCGTGATCGCCTGCGGAAACTGGATGTAGGTCTTCTGCCCGTCGGAATAGACGCGTGTCGGACGCCATGATGCACGACCGCTGACCGCATAGCCGAAGTTCAGTCGTTCTGCCGGGACGCCGGTGTCGCCAAGTGACATTTCGAGGCGTGCGTTGACGTCGGCGAGTTTCGTCGCAACGTCCTCGGGATATTCGAAGCCGACGCGGGCCATGTATTGGGTCGGATGCGACTTGAGCTGTATGTGATAAGTGCGCCGCGATGTCGTGACGACCATCGATGTGACGAGGTGCGGTTCGGACGGTTTGACGATCAGGTGGACCGCCTGCCCACCCACAGCGCCCGACGTCGCTGGCTCGATTTTCCAGCGGACCGTATCGCCAACCAGGACGTCGCGCACGATCTCACCTCCCTGAAGCTCGATGTCGCAAACCTGCAGGGGCGAGCAGATGACGGATGGTTGTGTCTGGCCGAACAGGTAGACCACTTTTCCGTCAGGGCCACGCGTGACCACGCCGCTTCCCCCGCGCCATTTGTGGGATAGTGCCGCTCCCTTCATCTCCTTGGCGTTCATGCTCTCGGCATGGACCGGTGGGCTGATGGCACCCAGCACAAGGGCCGCGACAAAGGCGCGGGTCAGCCTGTTACGCATCTTGTCATTCCCTTCCTAGAGCTGTGCCGTCCAGTCGAAATCTCTGACATAGAGGCCGATCGGATTGAGGCGGATGACGCTTTCGTCTTGGGGGGTGGTCAGCGTGACCGTGACAATTCCCCGAAAGCGGCGCTCGGCCGTTTCCTTGCCGCGTCTGTCCCTCTCGAACTCCGTCCAGTCGAGCTGGTATGTCTGGTTGGAGAGAGCCACGACATTGTTGACCTCGATGGAAACGGTTGCAGTCTTCGCCCGCTCGAACGGCGACGCACTTCTGAACGAGGCGTTGATCTTCTCGGTGGCGGGATCCGAGGTCCGTAGAAGCGCATACGTCCGATCGATGTACTGTTTCTGGACGACCGCGTCTGGTGAAACAGATCGGAAGCTCGAGATGAAATTGGCGAGCGTCGCACGCACCACCCGCGCGTCGGCATACTCGATCTGCTCGGGGAACCCCGCGCTGACTGCGGTTCCGAGCTTGTCGACTTCGACGATGTAGGGCACCAGCCTGACCTGCGAACTCAGATAGAGAGCATACGAAAATCCGATGACGGCCATGGTCATCGACACGATGCCGACAATCTTCCACGCAAGTGCCGAGCGGATATAGCAGCCGTAGCGCTCGTTCCACTCCTGCCGGGCCGCCAGATAGGGGTTCTCGGGCGCCTGTTGCAATGACATTGGCAATCTTCTCTCCATGGTCGTCAGCTGTCGTCGCTGAGAGTTGGTGGCGCCTTTCGGGTACTACGGCCTGCCGCTTGGTCGAGCTTGGCGTTGGCAAGTCCCATGAGCGTTCCGGCATGGGCTCCCGGCGATCCAATCGCCTTGTCCTTGGCTGACGACGCGGCCGAGCGGCCAGCACCGATGGCGCCTGATGCGACCCCACGTAGGGCTGCACCGACCGATGATGAGCCGGCGGCGCGAGCGGCTGTCGCTGCCGCAGCGCTTGCTGCTGCGCCCCCTGCAGCCAGAAAACCGACCCCCGCAACAAATGACGCAGCCTGGCTGCCATGGCGGATGGTCTCCATCCCACCGGTCACCGAAACGCCCTGGACAACGCCCTGAAGGATGTTGGGGACATACATCGCGATGATGAAGACGACGACGGAGATCCCGGCCACCGCGAGTGTCCTGATAAACTGGTCGGAGTCAGCTGGTGGCGTTTCTGCCAGGCCGAGCAGAACCTCGGATCCGATGCGGGCAATCATCACAAGTGCCATGAGTTTGATGCCGACGCCGAAGGCGTAGACAAGGTAGCGTACCGCGAAATCCTTGGTTTGTGAGGCGCCACCGAGGCCGAGCATGATCATGCCCGCGAGCAGGCCGACATACATCTCGACCATTACAGCCACGAAAATAGCGGCGACGAGCGAGAATGCCACGACGACGACGACCATCGCGAACACAGCGGCAATGGCAAGCGCATTGTCTTCAAACAACCCGAACTGCGCCAACTTCGACATTTCAGATGCGACGCGGATCCCGGCGTCGAACACAGCCGACGGCGATGCGGAACCTTGCCGCGCACCGAGCTGATAGAGGCTGTCGACGACAGCTTTTGCGAAGGATGGCCCCTGCTCGAGGATGAATGCAAAAAGACCCACAAACATGATTCGTCGCACCAGTTCCGAGAACCAGTTGTCGAGCGATGCAGCCTGAAGTGCCAACCAGACGGCTGCTATCCCGATCTCAATTCCGGCAAGGATCCAGAACAAGGATCGCGCCGCCTGCATGACCGTCTGCTCCCATCTGCGCGCGCTTGCGACGATCTCATTCTCAAGGGTCGTCAGCACGTCTCCCTGCTGTGCGAAAGCCAGATCAGCGTGGATGCCGACGATGAAGGCGACGACGGTCGCTATAGCGACCGCGCGGAGGGCCAAACGGACTACCATCTCGGACGCATCTCCTGTCCGCGTGGAATAGGCCGTTCGGCGCCCACACCAAGGAACCTTTCTCGAATGCGACGTTGTTCGTCGGTCGGACCGCCGTGAACCCAGAAACCGCACTCGCCCGACACCCAACAGGTCATGAAGGAGCCCATAGCGGCGCCGACGAAGAGGAAGCCGCACGCAAAAAGTACCTTGAGATTCACCAGCGGGGCTCCATCTTTTGCCCCTCCGGAATCGGTCGGACAGGAGCGTTGAAGAACCTTTCGCGTCGGGCTTGTGCGAGATCCTTGTCGGTCTGACTGGTCTGGTACCAGGTGCCCATCATCGTCATCTGTTGGGAGACGAGACCTCTAAGCTTCTGCATCTGCGCCACCTGCTGAGCAGCTATCTGATGGCCGACCTGCAGGGCTTTCATCTGCCCGTCTGACGTTTGCGACATGGTGCGCAACTCGGCCATCGTCGCTTCCTCTGTCGTGAACTGATCGCCAGTCAGGCTCGCCGCTTTCAACGTTCCGGCGATCGTTCCGCGGTTGGTCTGCGACCAGCCGGCGTAGGTCGACGAGAAGCTGGCGCCCGCCGGCAGGTTCGACTTGAGCTCGGCATAGCTTTTGAATCGCTGTCTGAGGATGTCGTCCGCATTGGCCATGGAGAATGCGATCCCCTCGCCTGTCGCCACAACTTTGCGGAGTTGCCCGAGATCGCGTTCGACCTGACCCCAGACATGGGCCGGGAGCTGCGCGGTGTTCTGCAGCATATTGTCGTAGATCCTGAGCTGGTTCTGGATCTGCTCGGCGAGCTGACCGATCTGCTTCAGCTGGTTGTTCACCTGGACGCCGGACTTTTCCAATATGTTCAGAAGCTCGGCATTGTTGGCGAGCTGTGTCCATTCCGTCGCAGCCCCGGTCGCGCCGCCGGCCGTCACCGTGGTCGGCAAAGCGGTCATCGTGATGAGCAAGGAAACAGGCAGCACCCTACGGTAGGGTGAGACGCGATGCGGCATCGTGAAGTCCTCTCGTCTGGAGCCAATGGATCGGCCACTGCGGCCCGAATTCGTCGTAAAGGGCGCGAATGCGCTTGAGGTCGTCTTTCCCGCTTGCGCCAACGAATGAGAGTGTGACGCTGCCGAGCGCCATATCGAACAGCCGTCGTCCCGCAGGCGACGCGACATAGTATTCGCGCTTCGGCAGAGCCATCGCGACGATCTCGATCTGGCGGTCGTTGAAGCCGATGCGCTCGTAGAACTCCCTGGTTCCTGGTTCCCGGGCAGCCCCGTTCGGCAGGCAAATTTTCGTCGGGCAGCTTTCCTTCAGCACATCGATAATGCCGGATCGCTCCGCGTCGGAAATCGACTGGGTTGCCAGGACGACGGCGCAGTTTGCCTTACGCAGGACCTTCAACCACTCTCGGATCTTCTCGCGGAAGACCGGATGACCGAGCATCAGCCAGGCCTCGTCGAGGATAATGAGGCTTGGTGCGCCCGTCAGCCGCTTCTCTATCCGGCGAAAAAGATAGGTGAGCACCGGCACGAGATGACGCTCACCCAGGGTCATCAGCTGTTCGATTTCGAACGTCTGGAAGGTGCCGAGCGATAGACCGTCTGTTTCCGCATCCAGCAACTGGCCCATGGGCCCGTCGACGGTGTAGGGATGCAATGCGTCCTTGATATCGCGATTTTGCACGCCGCTGACAAAATCAGAAAGCGAGCGACCCGGCGCCGCGGCCATCAGGGCGACCTGCCTGGAGATGGCATTGCGATGATCGGGAGCGATCGGCACGCCTTGCAACTGGACCAGCGTCTCGACCCACTCGCAAGCCCAGGCGCGATCGCCATCCGTGGCCAATTCCATGAGCGGGCAGAAGGCAAGTTGTTGTCGGCCGTCGGCGGTATCAGAGCCTACATCATAGTGGTCGCCACCCGTTGCGAGCGTCAGCGGCAACAGTGAGTTGCCCTTGTCGAACGCGAAGATCTGAGCGTTTTCGTATCTCAGGAACTGGGCCGCGAGCAAAGCAAGCAGCGTCGACTTTCCTGAGCCCGTTGGCCCGAAAACAAGTGTGTGCCCGACATCGTCGACATGCAGGTTCAAACGGAAAGGCGTAGAGCCGGAGGCGACCTGCATGAGAGGCGGCGCGCCCGGCGCATAAAATGGGCATGGGGCGTCCGGGCTCCCGGACCAGACGGTGTTCAAGGGCATCAGGTCGGCGAGATTGCGCGTATTGATCAGTGGCTCGCGTATGTTCGCGTACCAATTGCCCGGCAGGCTGCCGAGATAGGCGTCCGTCGCGTTCAATGTCTCGATCCGTGCACCGAAGCCTTCGGCCTGGATTAGGCGACGCACGGTTTCAGCATTGCTCTTCAGGCGATCATGATCCTCGTCGAAGAGGACGACGACTGGGGTATAATAACCGTAGGCGACCAACTGGGAGGACGCTTCCGCGATCGCCTCCTCGGTCTCGACGACCATGGCAAAGGCGTCCTGGTCGACAGAGCGGCTTTGGGTCTGAAACAGCTGGTCTAAAAACGGGCGCACCTTTTGCTGCCACTTCTTGCGCGTGCGCTCGAGCCGCGCGCGGGCCTCCTCCGCATCGAGGAAGATGAAGCGCGACGACCAGCGGTAGCTGAGCGGCAGGAGGTCGAGATTGTTCAGGATGCCGGGCCAGCTTTCGGCCGGGAACCCATCGATAGCGACGACCGCCAGGAAGCGATTTTCGATGGTCGGTGCGAGACCGTGCTGAAGTTCCGCGGTCGCAATCCAGTCGAGATACATCGGTATCTCGGGCAGCCGCACGGGGTGATTGTCGCCGGCGATGCAGAAGCGCACGAACTGCAGCAACTCGTCATAGCGCGCAATCCTGAAGCCTCCGGCTTCTTCGACTTCGCGCGTCACCATGCGGCGGATCGAGATGGTGCTGCTCAGATATTGCTCGACCTCGCCGACCGTGCGTCGGAATGTCTGGAGTACCGTATCGGCAAACGACCGTGTTCGACTTGCGTCGTCGGAGTAGACATATTTGCTGAAGCGGGTGCGACGCTCCTCGTGTGGCCGATAGGTCACGACCAGGGCATGACGGCTTTCAAAGTGGCCCCTCTCCCGTTCGAAATGGGCGCGGCGCTCCTCATCGATCGCGCGTGAGACAGGATCTGGAAAGTGGCACGAACCGGCCGAGGCGTAATCTTTGGTCGGCATTCGGATCGCTTCCACCTGGATCATCCAGCCCGAGCCAAGCCGTGACAGAACGCCACTGATCTGCCGGGCTATCTCATTGCGTTCGTGATCAGTCGAGCTCTCGCTGTCCGGTCCGGCATAGTACCAACCCGCCATCAGCGAGCCGTCCTTCAAAAGCACGATCCCGTTGTCAACGAGCCCGGCATAGGGCACGAGATCAGCAAAGGAGGGACCGGTGCGCCTGAAAGTGCGAAGAGCAACCATCCGGATCCCTCAATACCTGCGCCATGGCGACGAGGTCGCGAGATAGCAAGCGCGATAGGAGACGTGGCGAATGTAAATCCTGCGCATCAGCGGATCGATCTTCGCCATGCGGCGAAGCACGCCGACGATCGACGTCCAGACGATCACGCCGACGATTGCTGAATAAACCGTCAGCACGACGAAGATCAGGATCGTGGCTACAAGGCCGGTCGCCAGCACGAGCTCACGGTCAGCCCCCATCAGAAGGTTCGGACGCGACAGTGCGCGGTGAATGCGGTTTTGGCGCAGGTTGGATGCGGGCTCAGCCATTTGCCGTCCCCCGTTCGTCCTGTGCCTGGGCCGGCGGCATCAGTACTTGAGACGTGCCGATCGAGGCGCCGGTGGCGCCGAACAGCCCGACGATCTGCGTCGACCCGAGCAAAATGCCGGCCACGAGCACGACATAAACCAGGCGCCGAGCAAAATCGTTGAGTTCGCCGCCGAATATCAGCATGCCACCGGCGATCGCGACTGCGGCCAGCGCAATGAAGCCTGCGACGGGACCCGTGATCGATTCCTGGACCCGCTCGAGCGGTGCCTCCCATGGCAGACCACCGCCGGAGCCTGCGAATGCGGGTGACGCCATGGCAACGAGAACGATTGCCGTGGGGATTACGAGGTTATGAAGTTCAAGCCGCATGCAGTCCGCCCTCCCGGTTCCTTCTGGTTGCCTGATAATGGCCGTCGCTGTAGCCCCCGATCTCGAGGAGATCGCGCACGCGCCGTCCGTTTGAGGTTCGTTCGATCGAGATGATCAGATCGACGGCGTCGCCGATGACGGTCTGCATCGGCTGCTGACTGACTTCCGAGGTCAGTTGTTCGAGGCGCTGCAATGCCGAGCGGGCCGTATTCGAATGGATGGTCGTCACACCGCCGGGATGGCCTGTGTTCCAAGCCTTAAGCAGGGTAAGCGCTGCCCCATCGCGAACCTCTCCAACGACAATGCGATCGGGTCTCAGCCGCATGGTGCTGCGCAAGAGGCAAGCCATGTCAACCCTATCGCTGGTGCGAAGGGCAACTGCGTTTTGCGCGCAACATTGCAGTTCAAGCGTATCCTCCAGAAGCACGAGCCGGTCGTTTGGGGCCGTCTCCACGATTTCGGCAATGACCGCGTTGGCAAGTGTGGTCTTGCCGGATCCCGTTCCGCCGCAAATCACGATGTTCAACCGGGATCTGATCGCGCTGCGGATGAATGCGGCTTGCTGAGGCGTCATCACCTGCGCATCGACATAGTCTTTGAGCGGAATGACGCGTGACGCCTTGCGTCTGATGGCAAAGATCGGTGCCGCAACGATCGGCGGTATCAGGCCCTCGAAACGGTGACCGCCGATCGGCAACTCTCCAGAGACGATTGGCCGTTCGCGCGAGACCTCGGAGCCCAGAATATGGGCGACGCTCCCAATGATGATCTCAGCGGTGGCGGCGTCCATCTCACCCGCGTCGGCAATTGGCCGGCCCAGACGCTCGACGAAAACGCGTCCATCGGGGTTCAGCATGACCTCAACGATCGCGGGATCGTCGAGTGTGGCACAAAGCTTAGCGCCAAGAGCGTCCTTGAGCTTACGGATGAGGCGAGGGTGCGAGTGTTGTTCGATCATGCTTAGGCCACCGGCCAGCGAAGGCGTGAGAAATTTACGCAACGGGCCGGCGGTTGCAGCCGGTCGGAGATCTCCTGATTGACCTGCAGCGTTCCGGCAATGCTGAGCGTCGTTCCGATCAAACGAGGCTCGCCGAGCCGGGATAGCGGCCAGCCGGCGCGTCTGAGGATGCGCTCGAACGCCACGTCCGTGGCCGTCACAACTTCGGTAAAGCCATGAACGAGGCAGCATCCGACGATGCCGGCGAGCATGAGGCGGGTGACTTCATGCAGAGACCCCCCTCCCCCAGATCTCGATGTATCGACGCAAAAGCGTGAACTCTCTATCTGATGGGCGTGAGTGGCGAGCCCTTGGGGTGGTAACAGCTCGGCAAAGGTGTCCCTCAGCATCGTTGGGCCAGACGTTGGCAGAAGACGGGCGCAGCCAACAACGTCCGCGCGCGGTGTCACCGCCAGGATGTAGAGGGGAGCGAGCCTGTCGTATCGATCGATCTCGCGACCATTTTCGATGCGGACGTTCCAGCCAAGCCGTTCGGCGAAGACCCTGCCCCGCAATCGGTACATTTCTTCCAGCAGTAAAGCTTCTGCTGGACTTGCTGGTTGTTGAATCTGAATGATTTTCATCGGCTTCATCCTCTCCGACGCAACTGCGAGGAGGTTTGCAGGAACAGAAACATTGAGCGAGTCTCAAAAGTGAGGGGCCGGCGCACCGGCTATTCTGCCCATTCAGCCTGCAATATATGTTCGCGTGAATCTCTCGTTGGGCGTCTTGGCACGCCGTCCAGCGGTAGATCGTGAAGCCGCTTCACCATCAAAAGTGATAGTAATTCTCTCCTGCTCTCAATTCTGGAAGTTGAGAAAAGCTGGAAGAATCCAAGTGTTAGCGCCAGCCGCAGCTCGTTTTGGTTCTTGGACGTTAACCTTGCATTAACCCTATTGTCCTGGACGCCCTTGATAGAATCGTGTTCTAGCTTTTAGCGGGCAATGGCCGGTAAACCGGCAGTCGGCCGACAAGAGGGATACATGGCGATAGCATTACGATCAGAGACGGCTGTTCCGTCCAAGGAAGATGCGGGCAGCAAGATCACGCGCCATGCGGGCCTTCTATCGAGCCAATTGCAGCAACTCAGAACTCGCATGTATCCCCCGAAGTCCGAAAAGATGCTGCGTCAGTTTCTGACCAATGAAGTTTCCAAGCTCACGTCCATCCCGGATTCGACTTTGAAGCTGATGTCGAGTGAGGGGCGCGGCCCTGTTCCGGGCAGGCTGGAAAACAATCATCGGGTCTATACACTCGAGCAGATCAACGAATTGCGAGAGCTGTTTGCCAAGCAAAAGCCCGCAGAGGCGCTTCGCTTTCTTCCCCGACGTCGTCCCGGTGAGCATTTGCAGGTTCTGGCGATCGCCAACTTCAAGGGCGGCAGCGCCAAGACGACGACCTGCGTCCACCTTGCACATTACCTTGCGCTCAACGGCTACCGCGTCCTGGCGCTGGATCTCGATCCTCAGGCATCGCTGTCCGCTCTGTTCGGTGCCCAGCCAGAGTTCGACGTTGGAGCCAACGAGACCATTTACGCGGCGCTTCGCTACGACGAGTCAGAAAGGCGCCCAATACGCGACATTATTCGCAAGACCTACTTCGATGGCGTTGATCTGATCCCCGGCAACCTGGAGGTCATGGAGTACGAGCACGAAACCCCGCGCATCCTCGCCCACAAAACGAGCTCCGGCGCGATCTTCTTCGAACGGCTCAAGCTCGCACTTGCGGAAGTCGAAGCCGACTACGATGTCGTCCTTCTGGATACGCCTCCGTCACTTGGATTTTTGACTCTCAGCGCCATCTATGCCGCGACGAGCATGATCATCACCGTTCATCCCGCCATGCTCGACGTGGCTTCGATGAACCAGTTCCTGCTGATGATGGGGGACCTGATCAGCGTGCTGAACGAGAGCGGCGCGCAACTGGATCAGGATTTCATCCGGTATCTGGTGACGCGGCATGACCCCAACGATGGGCCTCAGTCGCAGGTCGTCGCCATGCTCCGTCATCTGTTTGGATCAGACGTTATATTGCCGACGGCGATCGAAAGCACGGCTGTCGAGGCTGCAGGTCTTGCCAAACGGTCGATCTACGAACTGGAAATGGGGCAGATTGGCCGTGACACACACAAACGTGCACGCGAAGCCGTGGATGCGGTCAATGAGGCGATCATACGGCTCATCAACTCAAGCTGGGGGCGTGAATGAGCAAGTCACCCCGTAAATCGATTGTTGCGAACTTCGGATTGCTTTCGGCCGAGCTGGAAAACGATCAGCCCGCTGGATCGGAGACGCCCTCCCCTGCTCCCATCGCCCGGGTCGGCGCAGGCGTGATTGGCGCTGCGCACCGAGCCATCGACGACATCCGTGCCGAGCGGGATCGTTTGCGAGCGATTGTCGAGGCTGGGGGCGGTTCGATCCTCGAGCTCGATCCGGACACGATCGACCCCTCTCCTTATCCGGATCGTCTGCCAGACGACAATGTCGGAGACTTCGAGGCCTTTAAGCGCTCCATGGAGACCGAGGGACAGAAAGTTCCAATTCAGGTCCGGCGTCATCCTTCTTCAGTTGACCGATACCAGATTGTTTACGGCCATCGGCGCTGGCGAGCAGCCCGAGAACTTAGTCGGCCAGTGCGCGCGCTGGAGGTCGAAATGTCCGACCTCGACCTGGTGGTGGCGCAGGGCATCGAGAACGGAAACCGTCAGGATCTTACCTGGATTGAGCGTTCACTGTTTGCCTACCGAATGGACGATGCCGGGATTAGGCCGCGCGACATATACGCCGCCCTTTCAATCGAAGATGCCGAGCTGGCTCGGATGAGAAGTGTCTATCGCGCCGTTCCAGCCGACATCATCGAAGCGATCGGCCGCGCACCGAAGGTTGGTAGACCGCGCTGGCTGGATCTGGCGAAGGCGATTGCCGACGAGCCAGGTGCCGTTGATGCCGTCCGCGTCGCGTTGGCGAAAGCGAGCGGCATTGCCGAAGGTTCGGACCAGCGGTTTCAGCGTGCGTTGAATGCCGTCAAGCCGGCCGTTGTTTCCCGGCAGGAGCAGACACCGATTGTGGACGCTTCGGGAACCAGGCTCGGTGCTTGCAAGAGTACGCCGAAGGAAATGCGGATCTCTGCTGAGGGCAAGCTAGGCGTTCAATTCATAAAATTCATGGAAGAGCAGTTGCCGTTCTTGGCCGAGCGGTTCTCTCGCCAACGCGACAGTGAATGATCCTGACAACTGTCAGGATTTCGAGAAGACATTGGAAGGACGCTGAGCAAAAGAAAAAGGCCCCCCAAACGTTTCCGTCGTGGAAGCCTTCCTCATATCTAGCAATCTGAGAATCGCATTTCCACGAATCCCAGTCAAGAGTCTTTGGCATCGTTTTTGGTGAGCGGGTTTCTTTTGCCTTTTTGAGGTGAAGAGAAATGCAGAGTGGAAATGTGACGACGCCCTTTGGGCGGCGGCCGATGACGCTTGCCTTGGTCAAAAGGCAGTTCACCACGGCTGAAATCAAACCAGGCAAGACGGCGGACAAGTGGAAGGTGTTTCGCGACGCGTGCGAGGCGAGAGCGTCCCTTGGAATTCAGGATCGGGCCCTTGCCGTCCTTGATGCCTTGCTGACGTTCTATCCTGAGGCTGAACTCTCTCGGGAACGGGCGATGATTGTCTTCCCCTCCAATGCACAGTTGTCAGTGCGAGCGCATGGCATTGCCGGCACAACGTTGCGCCGGCATCTGGCGGCACTTGTTGAAGCGGGCCTGATCGTGCGCAAGGACAGCGCCAACGGCAAGCGATATGCCCGCAAAGATCGCTCAGGCGAAATTGAGGACGCTTACGGCTTCGACTTGTCGCCCCTGCTTGCGCGCGCTGACGAGCTGGCACAGTTGGCGCAGCAGGTTGCGGCCGATCGCGCGGAGTTCCGTCGGGTCAAGGAAACGCTCTCGATTTGCCGGCGCGATGTTCGAAAGCTGATCTCCGCAGCGATGGAAGAGAGAGCTTCTGGCGATTGGGGAGCGATTGAACTGATGTATGTCGCTCTAGTTGGCCGGATCCCGCGCACACCCACCATCGGCGATCTGAAGGTAATCCTCGATGAAATGCAGATGCTGCAGTCGGAAGTTCTCAATCTGCTGGAAATGCAGATGATTTCGGAAAAAACGAGCACCAATGCTGTCGGTTTTGAACGTCACATACAGAATTCACATACCGAATCCATCCATGAACTTGAACCATGCTCTGAAAAGGAGCTAAGGGCGAAAACTGAGGTAAAGCCAGAGCCGAAGCGCGAGCCGTTAAAAGCGTTTCCGTTGGGAATGGTGTTGCAGGCCTGCCCGGAGATCGCGATGTACGGGTCAGACGGAGCGATTTCGAGCTGGCGCGAACTGATGGCGGCCGCGGTGGTGGTTCGATCGATGCTTGGCGTCAGTCCGAGCGCCTATCAGGATGCCTGCGACGTGATGGGGCCGGAAAATGCGGCCGCGACGATGGCTTGCATCCTGGAGCGAGCAGCGCACATCAACTCGGCCGGCGGCTATCTCAGGAATTTGACGACAAAGGCGCAGCGAGGGGAGTTTTCGCTCGGGCCCATGCTAATGGCACTAATGCGAGCAAACGGCGCCCCAGGCCTCAAGGCTTCGTAGCGCTGGGGGAGCCATCCGCAATGCCAGGTCAGGGTCAGATCGCGTCGTGCTACCCCAGCAACTTAACGAACGCAAAGGGTGGAAGTTTGTCTTCAAGTCAGCTGCCGAAACGAGCAAGGAGAGCCACTGCAGTCGTCGCCTGCGAAACCTTCCGCGGATGACCGAGTGATTGGAGATGGGATCGCGGTTACCTCCGTAGTCCCAGTTTCTCAGGCGGCGGTCTTGATGCCTTGCACGACATTCGTTGCTGTCTCGAAATCCAGGTAGGCCGTGAAGGAGGCAGGGTCGCCGAAGGGCAGAATCTGGGTCGCCCAGAACCCGCCGATGCCGTTCTTTCGATCGATCCAGTAGAACAGGTTTGCCAATCCGGCCCAGCCGATCGCGCCCGCAGGACGGCCGGTCGGCGCGACTTCGTCGTTGACCATGAAGGTATAGGACCAAGATTTCTTCAGCCCGGGGAAGAGCTCGGCATCGTGCGAAAGACTGGAGATCACTCCGGGCAGCATCACCACTTTCTGATGTGGCTGCAGGCCATTGGTTGCCGCCTGCTCCACCGTCTCGGGTCTGAGCACCTGGCCGTTTGGCCCCGCACCATCGTTCAGCCACATGCGGATGAATTTCATGTACTCCCCTACTGATCCGTAAAGGCCATGGCCTGCCATGTCGACCTGGGGGTTGTCCGGCAGTGCAAAATCGGTCATCGGGTTCAGTGCGCCGTCCTCTCCGCGTGCGTGCATCGTGGCTGTGCGCGCCTTCATCCCGTCCGTACGCGTAAACGCGATATCGGACATGCCCAGCGGGCCGAACACGCGCTCTTTCAGCACCTCGCCCAGCCGTTTCCCTCGGATGCTCTCGACAACCTGTCCGGCCCAGTCGATATTGGTGCCGTACTCCCATTTCTCGCCCGGATCGAATAGGAGCGGCGTCTTAAGGGCCGCACGCGTGCCGGAAACGACGCTGGGCTGGCCGTGGTCCTTGGCCAGCCTGTTGTAGTGCTCATTGAAGATGTCATACCCGAAGCCCGCCGTATGCAGCATCAGCATGCGGGTGGTGATCTCAGTTCGGGGTGCGCGCAGTTTCGGATTTCCAGCGGGGTCGAATCCATCAAGCACCTGTAACTCACTGATTTCTGGGGCGTATTCCTTTGCTGGAGCATCCAAGTCCAGCAGCCCCTCCTCGACGCATTGCATCACCGCGGTTCCGCCGATCGCCTTGGTGGCCGAGAAGATGGCAAAGATATCGCTGGTGGTCATCGGCGTGTCGTCGGCCAAGGATCTCACACCCGCAGCACCCTCGTATTTGTTGCTTTCGGCGTCTGTGACCATCGCGACAACCCCAGGAACCCGGTCCTTCTGCGGACCCGAGGTCACGCGTCCCAGTATCCTGTCCAGTTCGCTCTTCAGATCGGCCATTTGTTCCTCCCTGTGCGTCACGTTCGTGACGACCCGTGTCACTTATCCGTCCATGCACACGCGCGAGCCAGGTAGCCTCTGCGGACCACCCGATGCTGCGGCTGAGTTCGACAACCCGCTTGGGACCATTCAGGTCGTCTCCGCGCGGCGCGGCGGATACGGCTGAACAGGCCAAACGCCGCGGATATAGGCGCTGTACAACGACGTTCGAACCGGTTCCCATTACCTGCTAGAAAACTTCACGTGGCCCCATCGGTGAGACGCCAGACGGTACGATTGGCGGCGATTAAGGTGCTAGCAAGTGTCGGAACGCGGATATGGAGTTCGCAGAATACGTAGAACAGACGCCCATGCCGGGCAGTATAACAATCATATGGAAAACTTGCAGCCGGGACGCGAGTTAACTCCATAGATTGTCAGCCGACATCTGCCCGATTTGCGGTCCTGGATCGCATCGAAATTGTGGTTCTGACCGTCGTGGCGATGATGTTTGGTTGCGCTCAACGGCTGAGGCTTCGACACAGACGTCTGTGCCGCCGTTGTCTGGTTGGACGAACTCGTAGGTCTTCGTCGAGTTGAACCACTTCACAGCAACTGGTGCCATGACACTACAAAATCCAACGGCAATTGGTGGTGGACGTTGGGGGAGCGCCCGAACACTAAACCCTGACAGCTGTCAGGGTTTAGGGCGCCAAGTGGTGCCGGCACTTACGGCGGTTTGTGCTTGCGCTTGCACCGCGTTTTTCCTCGGTGAGCGGGGTAACGCGTCTGCCCTGGCTCAGCTTGGTCGAGCTTGGCCTCGTGCGGATTCTCTATGTGGTTCTGAGGAACGGAAATCCTGACAGCTGTCAGGGTTTGCAAGTGCCAGGAGCAAAATCTTGCGCGCGCCTTTCGTGAAGTGGCGCCATGACGAATGTCGGTTCCTCGCTCTGCACCTTTGTGGGCGTCTGCAACGAGGTACAATCAGTCGGGGAATCACCTTCCTAATCGGCGCGGTCGGGCTTCATGTTCCAAACGTCTGTCGTGGAAGGGATCCGGGAAGCCGCTGAAGTAGCTCTCTCAGAAGATCGCGATGTATTGGCCGAACGGTGCGATTTCGAGCTGGCGCGAGCTGATGACGGCCGCGGTGACAAGCCGGGAAGCGTCAAATCTGAATTCGGGCCAGCCTTGCTGTGTCCAGTTCCATTTCATGAGCTATAGAATTCCTTTCTATAACTCATTTTTGCCCAAAATAATGAGCGATAGCAACCGCGGCTATAGCTCATCCGGCCAAGGGCAGCCTATCGGAGCCCCAAAGCCGATTCCATCTCTCTGCTTTGGGTGGCAGGGAGAGGGTGTTGAAGGGACGGTCCGGTCGACATATTGTCTTGCAGCAAGACGCGCTCAAATCAGCGCAGGCAAAAGGATACTCATTGGCGACGCTGCATCTGATGGTTGGATTACCGGGCTCCGGTAAAACAACGCGCGCGAAGGAACTCGAAAGGGCCTTACCGGCAGTTCGGCTGACGCCGGATGAGTGGCATCTTCGCCTCTTCGGTCAAGATCTGAACGATCCCGAGCACGACACGAGGCACAGCGCAATAGAAGCACTGCTCTGGGAGATAGCCGGGCGCAAAGGTGTTGATGTTATATTGGACTTCGGCTTCTGGTCTCGGACTGAGCGCGACGAGTTTCGCAGCCGTGCTGTGCAATTGAGAGCCAACACTATCATTCATTATGCGCCGACGCCGATCGAAGAGATCTTAACCCGGTTGGCGGCCCGGAATGCGTCGCTTCCGGCCACCGCATTTCCGCATCTCTGAGGAGATGATCTTGAAATGGGCGCAGATGTTCGAGCCCCCTGCAGATGATGAACTCGCTGCATCGAAAATTTGAAGGCTGGTTGCCGTCCTTCTGCGACCTTGCCTGCGAGGTGGAACCATTCTCCGCCAACGCAATCGTTCACCCTTGCTCTCTCTTTCGTATATCTGCGCCCCTTTAATGATGGGGTCACTAAGCCTGAAATTGACTATGCAAGATCGCTGAACCACCGCAACGATGCATCGACGTCGGCGACTTCAGACAGCGGTCTTATCAGGTGATCAGCCGGGCGGCGCGCCCCTGTTTGCGTTCCACGTCATTGTAATAGCGAGCGGCCTGCGTCACCGACTTGTGCAGCGACTGCTGCATGGCTTCAGGGAGCGGGATGCCCCGATTGGCAGCCTCGGTCAGATAGCCTGACCGCAACCCATGCGCCGAAAATAGCGTCGGGTCGAGCCCGGCATGTTTGCAGCGGCCCTTCAGGATCAGGTTGACCGACTGCGGCGTCAGCGCCCGCTGGTCGATATTCCCCCATTGGTCAATGCGTCGGAACACCGGCCCCTCTTCGATATTGGCTTCCTCCAGCCAACGTTTCAGCGCAACCACTGGCCGGCCGATCAGCAGCACATGTTCGTCGCCATCACTCGTCGTCGTCTTCGTGCGGCCGAGCCGGATCGACAGGCAGGAGAGGTGAGGGGATTTCTCGTCGTTTGGATCTGTCCGAACCGGGTCCTCATCGTTGAGATCCTCAACGCGCATCGCTGCCACTTCTGATCGGCGCCGTCCGCCGGAGGCGAACGCGGCCAGAAGCAGTGCACGATCGCGTAGGTCGACCAGACGCTCGCCGGCGCACGCGAGCAGAAGCTTCGCCAGGATATCGCCCGTGACCGCCTTTTTGCTCTTGCGTTGCCGCGGCCGTGCACTGGCGCGAACGGCCAGTCGCAGGGCGGATTTCAGCGAAGGGCGGTCAAAGGAACCGATGAGGCCGCGCCAACGGGTGAGGATCGACCAGCTTGTTAGCCGGCGTCGAACGGTTTGCGGGGCGTGCGGTCCTGTGGCGCGCAAGAGGCGTTTGGAGCGCAATCCGCTTTCCACCTCTGCCGGCATGCCATGGCTTTTATCTTCGGCACGCTTAGCCGGGTCCCAGAGGTGATGGGCGATGAATTTCAACAGCAGGCTTTCGGGCGCCGGCCAGGGGAGAGGAGCGCCGGTGGC